>NZ_JBTIXF010000067.1:0-35316 GCF_055793945.1 Plantactinospora sp. A48
ACACCCCTCTTTTCTTTCCTTGCCACTACCACCCCCCTCCCTCCCCCCCTGGCCCTGGGGAAAAAGGAGGGGAGGGAAACCGCCCCGCCCCCCCCCCACACTTCCCCCCTGGTCCGTCGAGGCTGACGGGGACTCAGTCCTTCATCAGGTCCTTCGCCTTGCGCTCCAGGTCGTCCAGGCCACCGCACATGAAGAACGCCTGCTCGGGGAAGTGATCGAACTCACCCTCGCTGATCTTCTTGAACGCCTCGATGGTCTCCTTGATCGGGACCGTCGAACCCGGTACGCCGGTGAACTGCTCGGCCGCGTAGGTGTTCTGCGACAGGAACCGCTCGATCCGCCGCGCCCGGGTCACCGTGAGCTTGTCCTCCTCGGACAGCTCCTCGATACCGAGGATCGCGATGATGTCCTGGAGGTCCTTGTAGCGCTGGAGGATCCGCTTGACCTCGGAGGCCACCGCGAAGTGCTCGGCGCCCACGTACTGCGGGGACAGGATCCGGGAGTACGACGCCAGCGGGTCCACCGCCGGGTAGATGCCCTTGTCCGAGATCGACCGCTCCAGGTTGGTGGTGGCGTCCAGGTGGGCGAACGTGGTCGCCGGCGCCGGGTCGGTGTAGTCGTCCGCGGGGACGTAGATCGCCTGCATCGAGGTGATCGCCTGGCCCCGGACCGACGTGATCCGCTCCTGCAACTCGCCCATCTCGTCCGCCAGGGTCGGCTGGTAACCCACCGCGCTCGGCATCCGGCCGAGCAGGGTGGAGACCTCCGAGCCGGCCTGGGTGAACCGGAAGATGTTGTCGATGAACAGCAACACCTCCTGCTTCTGCACGTCCCGGAAGTACTCGGCCATGGTCAGCGCGGACAGCGCCACCCGCAGCCGGGTGCCCGGCGGCTCGTCCATCTGGCCGTAGACCAGGGCGGTCTTGTCGATGACGCCCGACTCGGTCATCTCGGCGATGAGGTCGTTACCCTCACGGGTCCGCTCACCCACGCCGGCGAACACCGACGTACCACCGAAGTTGTTCGCGACCCGGGTGATCATCTCCTGGATGAGCACGGTCTTGCCCACGCCCGCGCCGCCGAACAGGCCGATCTTGCCGCCCTTGACGTACGGGGCGAGCAGGTCGATGACCTTGATGCCGGTCTCCAGCATCTCGGTCTTCGGCTCCAGGTCCGCGAAGGCCGGGGCCTTGCGGTGGATGCCCCAGCGGTCGGAAACCTCCAGCCGCTCGCCCTCGCGCAGGTTGAGGCACTCGCCGATGGCGTTGAACACGTGTCCCTTGACGCCGTCGCCGACCGGCACCGTGATCGGGGAGCCGGTGTCCCGGACCTCCGTGCCACGGACCAGGCCGTCGGTCGGCTGCATCGAGATCGCCCGGACCATGTTGTCACCCAGGTGCTGGGCGACCTCCAGGGTCAGCGTCTTCTCGCCGCCGGACAGCGACACGTCAACGTGCAGGGCGTTGAACAGTTCCGGCATGGCGTCGCGCGGGAACTCGGCGTCGACGACCGGGCCGATGACCCGGACCACGCGACCGGTGGCCGTCCGGGTCTCGCCCGGTCCCTCGGTAACTGGGGATGCAGTCATCACACTTCACTTCCCGACGCGGCCAGCGCGTTCGCGCCGCCGACAATCTCGCTGATCTCCTGGGTGATCCCGGCCTGGCGGGCCGAGTTCATCTCACGGGTGTACTTCTCGATCATGTCTTCGGCGTTGTCGGTGGCGCTCTTCATCGCCCGCCGACGGGCCGCCGACTCGCTCGCCGCCGACTCCAGCAACGCCGCGTAGATCCGCGTGTTGATGTACTTCGGCAGCAGGGCGTCGAGCAGCGCCTCCGCCTCCGGCTCGAACTCGTACGCCGGAAGCAGCCCCTGGGGGGCCTCCGAGCGCGGCCGCTCCTGCACCTGCATCGGGCCGAGGATCCGGGCCACCGGCGTCTGGGTCATCAGCGACTTGAACTCGGTTGAGACGATGTGCAACTCGTCCACGCCGTGCGTGCCGTCGACCCCGGGGTGCCCGTCGGCGTCGTCGGCGCCCGCGGTGAACGCCTTGATCAGCGTCTCACCGACCTCACGGGCGTCGGCGAACTCCGGCTGCTCCGAGAAGCCCGTCCAGCTCGCCGCGATGGGCCGGTTGCGGAATCGGTAGTAGCTCACGCCCTTGCGGCCGATGACGTACAGCACCGGCTCCTTGCCGTCGGCCCGCAGCCGGGCCATCAGCGACTCGGCCGTGCGGATCGCGTTGGAGCTGTAGCCGCCGGCCAGCCCACGGTCGCTGGTGACCAGCAGCACGCCCGCCCGCCGGACCCGCTCGCGCGGGGTCAGCAGCGGGTGGTCGATGCGCGCGTTGGACGCCAGCGCCGTGAGCACGCCGGTGATGGCCTGTGCGTACGGCAGGGACGCCGCCACCCGCGTCTGGGCCTTGGCGATCCGGCTCGTCGCCACGAGCTCCATCGCCTTGGTGATCTTCTTCATGGACTTCGCCGCGCGAATCCGTCCACGAAGAACGCGTACCTGGGCCGCCATCTGCTCAGCCCTACTGCTCTTCGACCGGGCGGTCGGTCGAGCCCTCGCGGAACCGGGTCACGGTCTCCCGCGCCTGGTCACCCTCCAGGGGCTGGGCGGGCGCGTCGTTGACCCGGCGCTCGTCGGCCTTGCCGAGGAACATCTGCTTGAACCGCGAGACGGCCTCGTCGAGCGAGCCGATGACGTCGTCGTCCCACTTGCCGTCGGCGATCGCCGCGAGCACACCCTCGTGCTGGTGACGCAGGTACTCCAGGAACTCCGACTCGAACCGCCGGACCTCACCCACCGGGATGTCGTCCAGCTTGCCCTCGGTGCCGGCCCAGACCGAGACGACCTCGTGCTCCACCGGGTACGGCGTGTAGTTCGACTGCTTCAGCAGCTCGACCAGCCGGGCCCCACGGCTCAGCTGATCCTGCGAGGCCCGGTCCAGGTCCGAGGCGAAGGCCGCGAACGCCTCCAGCTCGCGGTACTGGGCCAGGTTCAGCCGCAGCGAACCGGCGACCTTCCGCATCGGCTTCACCTGGGCGGCACCGCCGACCCGGGACACCGAGGTACCGACGTTGATCGCCGGCCGGACGCCCTGGTTGAACAGGTCCGTCTCCAGGAAGATCTGCCCGTCGGTGATCGAGATGACGTTGGTCGGGATGAACGCCGAGATGTCGTTGGCCTTCGTCTCGATGATCGGCAGCCCGGTCATCGAGCCGGCGCCCATCTCGTCGGAGAGCTTCGCGCACCGCTCCAGCAGCCGGGAGTGCAGGTAGAACACGTCACCCGGGTACGCCTCGCGGCCCGGCGGGCGGCGCAGCAGCAGCGACACGGCCCGGTACGCCTCGGCCTGCTTGCTCAGGTCGTCGAAGACGATCAGGACGTGCTTGCCGCCGTACATCCAGTGCTGGCCGATGGCCGAACCGGTGTACGGGGCGAGGTACTTGAAGCCGGCCGGGTCGGATGCCGGCGAGGCGACGATGGTGGTGTACTCCATCGCGCCGGCCTCCTCCAGCGTGCCCTTGATGGACGCGATGGTGGAGCCCTTCTGGCCGATGGCGACGTAGATGCAGCGGACCTGCTTCTTCGGGTCGCCGGAGCGCCAGTTGTCGAGCTGGTTGATGATGGTGTCAACCGCGACGGTGGTCTTGCCGGTCTGCCGGTCACCGATGATGAGCTGCCGCTGGCCCCGACCGATCGGGGTCATCGAGTCGATGGCCTTGATGCCGGTCTGCAACGGCTCCGAGACGGACTGCCGGGCCATCACGTTCGGGGCCTGCAACTCCAGCTCGCGGAAGCCCTCGTTGGCGATGTCACCGAGCCCGTCGATGGCCTGACCCAGCGGGTTGACCACCCGGCCCAGGAAGGCGTCGCCGACCGGCACCGAGAGCACCCGGCCGGTCCGCTTGACCCGCTGGCCCTCCTCGATGCCGCCGAAGTCGCCGAGAATGACGACGCCGATCTCCCGGATGTCGAGGTTCAGTGCCACGCCGAGCGTGCCGTCCTCGAACTCCAGCAGCTCGTTGGTCATGGTCGAGGGAAGTCCCTCGACGTGTGCGATGCCGTCGCCGGCGTCGGCGACGGTGCCGACCTCCTCGCGGGAGACGTCGGGCGAGTAGGAGGAGACGTAGCGCTCCAGGGCGCCGCGGATCTCCTCCGTCGAGATGGTCAGCTCGGCCATCCTCTGCTTCCTCTATTCAGGGCCCGGTTAACCGGAACGGCGTGGATGTCTCAGGTCAGCGCTTCGCGAGCGCGTTTCGGGTGTCGGTCAGCCGGCGCAGCACCGTGCCGTCGTACAGATCGGCACCAACGCGGACGCTCAGGCCGCCGAGGATCGCCGGGTCCACCGTCTGCTTGACGGTGACCTCCCGACCGTATAGCGCGGACAGGCGGGCGCCCAGCCGTTCCTCCTCGGCGTCGGTCAGCGCGGCCGCGACCGTCACGTACGCGACCTGCCGGTCCCGCCGGTCGGCGGCCAGTTCGACCAGCCGGGACAGCGCCCCGTCGAACGACCGCCCGCCGAAGCCGCCCAACGCCACCTCGACGAGCCGGACCGTCACCGGTCGGGCCTTGCCGTCGAGCAGGCTCCGGGTCAACTCGGCCCGCTGCGCGGCCGGCGCGATCGCGTCGGACAGCACGCTGGCCAACCGCGGATCGCCGCTGACCACCTGACCGAACCGGAACAGCTCGTCCTCGACCTCGCCCAGTTCACCGGCGACGTCGGCGCTGGCCAGCAGTGCCTCCACCCCGAGCCGTTCGGTGGCCTGCAACAGGTCGACGGAGGTCGACCAGCGGCCCTCGACAAGCGTCCGGACCAGCTCGTTCGCATCCGAACCGATCTTGCCGGACAGCAGGGCGCCCAGCATGGCCGCGCGGTCCTCGCCGGTCCGAGCCGGGTCGGAGACCGCCCGACGCAGCCGAGGCTGGTCCCGCAACAGGCGCGCGACCGAAAGGACCTCGTCGCCCGTCGCGGCCACCGCCGCGGGCTCGGCGCCACGCGCGTACGCGTCGAGGCGCTCCGCCGCGGCGGCGTACGACTCCCGGCTGGCGGCCTGCATCAGCGGGCCCCGGCCGGGGTGCCGTTGCCGGTCCCGGTCGATTCGAGATCCGACAGGAACCGCTCGACGGTGCCCCGCCGACGGGCCTCGTCGGCCAGCGACTCGCCGACGATCTTGCTGGCCAGGTCGACCGCGATCGTGCCGACCTCGGCCCGCAGCTCGCGGACGATGTTCTGGCGCTCGGCGTTCAGTTGCTCCCGGCCGGCCGCGATGATCCGGTCGGACTCCTCGCGGGCCTTGGCCAGCACGTCGGTGCGGATGCCCTCGGCGTCGACCCGGGCGTCGTCCCGGATCCGGGCCGCCTCGGTGCGCGCCTCGGCGAGCTGGGCCTTGTACTGCTCGAGGAGCTGGTTGGCCTCGGCCTGGGCGGTCTCGGCGCGCTTGATGCCGCCCTCGATCGCGTCCACCCGGGCCTGGAAGGTCTGCTCCATGCGGGGGAAGACGAACTTCGCCAGCACGACGTAGAGCAGGACGAAGGCGATGCCACCGACCACGATCTCTTGCCAGATGGGCACGATCGGGCTGTGTTCGGAGCTTTCAGCGGCGAGATACAGCATGGCAACCTCCGGTTCGGGGGACCTGGGTCACTGTCCGAACGCGTAACCGAACGCGATACCCAGCAGGGCGAGCGCCTCGACCACGGCGAAGCCGATCCAGACGTACGGCAGGGTCATCCGGGACGACTCCGGCTGCCGGGCGGTGGACTGGATGTACGAGGCGAAGATCAGGCCGACGCCGATACCCGGACCGATGGCCGCGAGGCCGTAGCCGACGGCGCTGAGGCTGCCAGAAACTTCAGCGATGTTCATTGCGGGATTCCTCCTGGGTATCTCGCGCGAGAGGTTCGCGCGGGACGACAAACGGGCTGTGCGGTTGTGAAGATCAGTGTTCTTCGGCGACGGCGCCCTGCACGTAGCTGGCGGTCAGCACGACGAAGACGTACGCCTGCAGGACGGCGATCAGCGCCTCCAGGAAGGTCAGCGCGATGGCCATCAGCCAGGAGATCAGCGAGACCGGCTTCAGGAAGAGGCTTTCGGCGTTCAGCAGCACGAAGCCGCCCACCGTGAAGACCAGCAGGATGATGTGCCCGGCGAACATGTTGGCGAAGAGCCGCAGTGCCAGCGTGAGCGGCCGGAAGATGAACGTCGAGGCCAGCTCGATCGGGACCAGCAGCGGCAGGATGAAGCCGGGCGCCGGCGGGATCAGCGAGTGCTTCCAGAACTTCCAGAACCCGTGCTGCCGGACGCCGGCCACGATGAACATGAAGTAGCTGATGATCGCCATGAAGGCCGGGAACGCGATGTGCGAGTTCGGCGAGATCTGGAAGAACGGGATGATCCCGAACAGGTTCGTCAGCAGGATGAAGCTGAACAGCGTGGTGAAGTACGGCGCGAACGCCACCCCACGGTGCCCGATCATGTCGACCGCGATGTTGTTCCGGACAAAGCCGTAGATCGACTCGGCGATCCACTGCTTCTTGGTCGGCACCAACTGCGGCTTCCGGTAACTCGCCAGGAAGTAGATGATCAAGACACCGACGGCCAACCAGACCATCACCGTGATCTTGGTGATCCAGTAGTTGTTGTGCTCGCCCCAGGGCAGGATGCTCGGGAGGTAGAAGTCCTCCACACTGGGTGGCCACGGAAGATCACTCTTCGCGAGCGCGACCGTCTGTCCGAACACCGCGTCCCTTCCCTAAGTCGGCGTGCCCATCCGGCGGACGACCAGAAGAATTCCCCCGGTCATGCCGAGCACGATGCCCACGCCGGTGGCGATGCCCCCGGTGTCGAGCCACTGGTCGACCAGCCAGCCGATGAAGCCCCAGACCGCCATGCCCGCGATGAGGTAGCTGAGCGCGAGCCAACCCTGGCCGGCGTTGGGCGGCGGGCCGCCCGGGCCGTCGGGGTGGGGGGTCTGGTCACCGGTCATGACGCGCCGAACGATATCAGCCGGACAGATGAGGCTGAGCGTCACCCCCCGCACAACGTGGTTGTGTGGGCGCATCGGGAGGCGGAAGTCGTTCCCTGGCACGCTACTCCGCTCCGGCCGATCCGCAACGACCGATCACGGACAGTTTCGGTGTGGCGCGCGCCACTCCAACGCCGGCCGGTCGCCTCAGCGCCGGGCGTGGACGGTGCTGATCCACCAGATGTGCGCACCGGTCCAGCCCACCACACCGGCCACGATCCCGAGGCTGAACGGCCGCAGACCAGCCCAGTCGCTGGCCGCCACCAGGAACAGCACCCCACCCAGCAGCGTGAGCTTGGTGATGTAGGCGCCCAGCCCGACCGGCAGTACCAGCCGGGGGTTCACCGCGTCGGCGTGGGCGATCACCAGCGTGGACAACACATAACTGAGGGTGACAATGGCGACACCGCCCGCCGCGCCGAGCGCGCCGGTGCCGCCGGCCGCGACCGCGCCCACCACCGCCGCCAGCACGACCAGTCCGGCCGACACCGCGATCAGCGCCGGCAGGTGCCGGATCCGCCACCGCCGGTCCGCAGCGCCGCCATCCGGAACCCCACCGCCGCCCGAGACAGGGTCGACCGAGGCACGGTTGGCCGGGGTCGCGGGCCGGGACCCGCCCGACTCAGCCACGGGGGTACGCCGGGAACCGTCGGACCAGCTCGCCCACCTCGCCGGCCACCCGGGCGAGCGCGTCCGCGCCACCGGGAGCCGCCGGGTCGGTGCGTACCGCTGTCGAGATCAACCCGGCGATCTGCCGCATCTCCCCCTCGCCCATCCCCTGGGTGGTCACGCTGGGGGTGCCGACCCGGACCCCGGAGGCGATCATCGGCTTCTGCGGGTCGTACGGGATGGCGTTCTTGTTCAGCGTGATCCCGGCGGCGTCGCACCGCTGCTCGGCGTCCCGACCGGTGATCTCCAGGCCCCGCAGGTCCAGCAGCGCGAGGTGGGTGTCCGTACCGCCGGAGACCGGGCGCATCCCCTCGTCGTCCAGCGCGGCGGCCAGGGTCCGGGCGTTGCGGATCACCTGCGCGGCGTACGTCCGGTACTCCGGCTGCGCGGCCTCGCCCAGCGCCACCGCCTTGGCCGCGACGGCGTGCATCAGCGGCCCGCCCTGGGTGAACGGGAAGACCGCCTTGTCGATGCGCTCCGCCAGCGACTCCCGGCAGAGGATCATCCCGCCGCGCGGGCCGCGCAACACCTTGTGGGTGGTGGCGCAGACCACGTCCGCGTGTGGCACGGGCGAGGGGATGGCGCGGCCGGCGACCAGGCCGATGAAGTGGGCGGCGTCCACCATGAGGTACGCGCCGACCTCGTCGGCGATCTCCCGGAACCGGGCGAAGTCGATCAGCCGGGGGTACGCGGTCGCGCCGCAGATGATCATCTTGGGCCGGTGCGCCCTGGCCAGGTCCCGCACCTCGTCGTAGTCGATCAGTTCGGTGTCCTGCCGGACCCGGTACCCGACCGTGCCGAACCACCTGCCGGAGAAGTTGACCCGGCTGCCGTGGGTGAGGTGCCCGCCGTGCGGCAGGTCCATGGCCAGCACGGTGTCCCCCGGCTGCACCAGCGCCGCGTACGCGGCCAGGTTCGCGCTGGCCCCCGAGTGCGGTTGGAGGTTGGCGTGCTGCGCGCCGAACAGCTCCCGCGCCCGCGCGACGCCGATCTCCTCAGCCCGGTCCACCTGTTGGCAGCCGCCGTAGTAGCGCCGGCCCGGATATCCCTCGGCGTACTTGTTGGTGAGCGTCGAGCCCAACGCGGCGAGCACGGCCGGCGAGGTGAGGTTCTCGCTGGCGATCAACTGGAGGCCACCGCGCAGCCGGTCCAACTCGCCGAGCACCACGTCGGCGATCTCGGGGTCGGTCGCCCGGAGTGCGTCGAAGTCCGGCCCCCAGAAGGTGCCGGTCGGGCCCGTCCGGGCCGTGGGATCGGTCATCGCCGCTCTCCTGTCGCCTGGCACCGCCTCCGGGTCGCCTCGGCGGCGGCCCCGGACCGGAAACCCGATCGGCGCTCCACCGGCACCGACGCGCGAACCAGTCTAGAAGGCGGCACGATGGGACCATGAGTTGCCTGGTCACCGGCGCTACCGGCTACATCGGCGGCCGGCTCGTCCCCCGGCTGCTGGCGGCCGGCCATCAGGTGCGGTGCCTCACCCGGGGCGCCGGCCGGCTGCGCGACGTGCCCTGGGCGGACCGCGTCGAGATCGTCCAGGCCGATCTCGCCCGGCCGGACAGCCTGCCCGCCGCGTTCGACGGTGTGACGGTCGCCTACTTCCTGGTCCACTCGCTCGGTCGGACCGATTTCGAGGCGGCCGACCGGGCCGCCGCCGAGAACTTCGCGGCGGCGGCCCGCGCCGCGGGCGTACGCCGGATCGTCTACCTCGGTGGCCCGGAACCGCCGGTGGACGGCGGCCCGGTGTCGCCGCACCTGCGGTCCCGGCACGAGGTCAGCCGGATCCTGCTGGCCAGCGGCGTGCCCACGGTGGTGCTGCGGGCCGCGGTGATCATCGGATCCGGCTCGGCCTCGTTCGAGATGCTGCGCTACCTGACCGAGCGGCTGCCGGCCATGGTCACGCCCCGCTGGGTGCGCAACCGGATCCAGCCGATCGCCATCCGGGACGTGCTGGGCTATCTGGTGGGCGCCGCCACCCTGCCGGAGACGGTGAACCGGGGGTTCGACATCGGTGGGCCGGATGTGCTCACGTTCACCGAGATGATGCGCCGGTACGCGGCGGTGGCCGGCCTGCCCCGCCGGACCATCGTGCCGGTCCGGGTGCTCAGCCCGAGTCTCTCGTCGCACTGGGTCGGGCTGGTCACGCCGGTGCCGAACGCCATCGCCCGGCCGCTGGTGGAGAGCCTCATCCACGAGGCCGTGGTCCGGGACCGGGACATCGACGCCTACCTGCCCCCACCACCGGACGGGCTGATCGGCTTCGACCGGGCGGTGACGCTGGCCCGCAACAGGATCCGCGACGCCGAGGTGGAGACCCGGTGGTCCACGGCCACCGGGCTGGACCCGGCGGCCGAGCCGTTGCCCAGCGACCCGCAGTGGTCCGGTGGCTCGACCTACACGGACATCCGGGAGGTCGCCGTGGCGGCACCACCGGAGGCGCTGTGGCGAATCGTCGAAGGGGTGGGCGGCGAGAACGGCTGGTACTCGTTCCCGCTCGCCTGGTCGGTCCGGGGCTGGCTGGACCGCGCGGTCGGCGGGGTCGGGCTCCGCCGCGGCCGGCGGGACCGGCAGCGGCTGATGGTGGGTGAGGCGCTCGACTTCTGGCGGGTGGAGGAGATCGTGCCGGGCGAACTGCTCCGGCTGCGGGCCGAGATGCGGCTGCCCGGTCCGGCCTGGCTGGAGTTGCGGGTCGAGCCCGACGGGCCGGGCCGGAGCCGGTACCGGCAGCGGGCCGTGTTCGTGCCGCGCGGGCTCGCCGGACATCTGTACTGGGCGGCCGTGCGGCCGTTCCACGCGCTGGTCTTCGGCGGGATGGCCCGCAACATCGCCCGGGGCGCCGGCCGCTGACCCGCCAGCCGATCCCCCGGTCAGTGCGGCAGCACGGGACCAGCCGGCACGGCGAGACCAGCCGGCCGATTCCCGGTCAGCGTGGCAGCGCGGGGCCGCCCGGCGCGGCGGGACCGGCCGGGATGCCGGGCTCGGCCGGGGTACCGGGCGCCGCGGGTGCGATCGGGGTCGCCGGAGCCGCCGGGGCCGCTGATGCATTCGGTGCCGGCGGTGTCGCTGATGCGCTTGGTGCCGCTGACGCGGTTGGCGCGGCTGGTGCGCTTGGTGCCGCTGACGCGCTTGGTGCGGCCGGCCCCGCCGGGCCGGTGGCCTGAGGGCCAGGCCGGGCCGGGGTCGCCGGCGCGGCGGCCGGCGGCAGGGCTGGCGGCGGAACGGTGCCCAGGGCGCGCTCCACGCTCGGCGCCGGGAAACCGACCACAGGCTTGCCGCGCAGGGCCCGATCCAGCACCCGACCCACCCCGGCCACCACCCTGGCCTGGACGTCCTTGCCCACCACGTCGTGCGGATCGTCCGGGTTCGCCGCGAACGCGGCCACCGCCACCTGCGGGGTGTAGGCGACGACCGTCTCGGTGGCGTACTCCTCCGAACTACCGGTCTTGCCGGCGATCGGCCGACCCGGCACCAGGGTCCGCAGTTGCACCCCGGTACCGCCGTCACACTTCCCGTACGCCGACTGGTCCCCGACGGGGCAACGGGCCGCGTCGGTGGCCGCCCGCGCGGTGTCCGCCTGGAGCACCCGCCGACACGACGGGTCACCCACCGACAGCCGCCGACCGGCCGCGTCGGTCACCGAGGTGACCGGCGACGGTTCGCAGTAGATCCCGTCGGCGGCGACCGTGGCGTAGGCGTTGACCAGGTCCAGCGGGGTGGTGGCGGAGACGCCCAGGGTGAACGGGCCCCACTGGTGTGCCCCGTCCAACGCCATCCGGGCGTCGCTCTCGGCCCGGAACTCGATGCCCAGTCGCTGCGCCATCTCCACCACCCGTTCCGCGCCGACCAGTTCCTCAAGACGGACGAAGTAGGTGTTGACGGACCGGCCGAACGCGCTCCACATGGTGCGTACGCCGTTCATCATCGACGGGGTGGCGTTGACCGGGCACCACCGCCCGGCGCAGCTTTCCGGACCGGCGATCGGATACTGGGTGATCAGTTGGCCGGGCGCGTTGTAGAGCGTGCTCAACGGCATCCCCTGTTCCAGCGCGGCCAGCAGGGTGAACAGCTTGAAGGTCGAACCACCCTGGTAGCCGACGATGCCGTCGCCGCCCGCCGCGAGCTGATTGACGGTGTTCGGGTAGTTCCGCTGGCCCGGTGGGTTGGCCGCCAGGTCGTAGTGCCGGTTCACGGCCAGCGCGAGGACCCGGCCCGTACCGGGTTGCACGACCGCGATGGGAGCCGCGCGCGGGTCGTCGTAGTCGTAGACCTCGGCCATCTGGGCGAGCGCGGTCTCCTGGATCTCCGGATCCAGCGACATCACGATGTGGTACCCGCCGCGCAGCAGGGCGGCCCGGCGCTCCGCCACGGTCGCCCCGAACTCCGGCTGCCCCTCCCACCACTGCATCAGGTAGTCGCAGAACAGGCCCCAGTCCTGGTATCCGGAACGCATCGACGTGCAGTTGCCGGGCTGCTCGGTGGGTCGCAGGCCCAGCGGCGCGACCGCCGCCGCGTCCCGGTCCGCCGAGGTGATCACACCGGCCCGCGCCATCTGGTCCAGCACGTACGTCCGGCGCCGCAGCGCCGCCGTGGCGTCCCCGTCGATCGGGTCGTACTCGTCGGGCGACTGCACCAGGCCGGCCAGCAGGGCCGCCTCCGGGAGGGTCAACCGGTCGGCCGGCTTGGCGAAGTACCGCTGGCTCGCCACCCCTATCCCGTACGCGCCCGAACCGAAGTACGCGATGTTGAGGTAGCGGCCCAGGATCTCGTCCTTGCTGAGCCGGTGTTCCAGGGCGAGCGCCCACCGGGCCTCCGTGACCTTGCGCCCCAGCGTGGTCTCGGTGGCCGCGGACCGCTCGTCCTCGCTCAGCGCCGGGTCGCTCTTGCGGACGTTCCGGACGTACTGCATGGTCAACGTGGAAGCGCCCTGCCGGCCGTCGCCACCGGCGTTGGCCACCAGCGCCCGCAGCACGCTGCGCGGATCCACCCCACGGTGCCGGTAGAACCGGGCATCCTCGGCGGCCACGATCGCCTGCCGCATCACGGGCGCCACCTGCGAGAGCGGGACGTCCTGCCGGTTCTCCGCGTAGAACGAGGTGACCAGGGTCCGGCCGTCGTTCGCGTACAGGTAGGACCGCTGGGCGGTGGGCGGGGTGAGCAGGTCCGCCGGCAACCTGTCGTAGCGGGCCACGGTGGCGATGCCGAGCCCCAGCAGCAGGTGCGCCGGGAGGGCGGCGAACGCCAGAACGAGCCCACCGAGTATGCCGGCGAGCAGCACCGTGGCGACCATGTAGATCCTGGACCGGCTCATCCGGCTCACCTCACCCGCGTCGGAGTGGAATTCCGAAGACGGATTCAGGATCGCCAGACGAAAACCGTTATATGAGGCATTTCCACGAAAACCACTCAACCGGGCGGTACTCCGCGAGCGGTAGGCAGGACCGACGGTCCCAGCCACCGACCGGATCAGGGCGGCCCGATCAGGACGGCCCGATCAGGGCAGCAGCACCGCGACCAGCGGGTGGACCGTCTCCTCGATCTCGTCGGCCACCCGTTCGAAGCACTGGTCGCCCCGGCCCCACGGGTCGTCGAGGTCGTCTCCGGACTGCGGCGCCGCACCCTGGCGGACCGCGTCCACGGCCGCCACCAGCGCGGTGCCCCGGGCGTAGACCGCGTCCGGGCTCTCGTCCGGGTCCGGCAACGCCGCGGCGTCCACCAGCGGCAGCAGCCGGCCGAACTCGCCGAGCACGAAGGTGCGCCCAGCCGCGTCCGGTCGCAGGGCCACCACGTACTCCTGCTGGTCGGCGGTGGCGGTCAGCACCAGATCGGCGGCGTCGATGTGCTCGGACCGCAACCGGCGGGCGGCGAAACCGGTGGCGTCACCGCCGCGCGAGCGCACCTGGCGGGCGGCGGGCGGGTTCATTCCCTCCCCCTCGTGCCAGCCGCCGGTCCCGGCGCTGTGGCTGTGCAGCAGGCCGTCGGCCAGGTCGGTCAGCCCGGCACCGTCCGGCCCCTCGGCGTCCCGGCGGGCGGTCGGCACCGGACCGCGCCGGCGGGCCAGCCGGTCCCGCACCGCCTGGGTGAGCAGCCGTTCCGCCATCGGCGACCGGCAGATGTTGCCCATGCAGACATGCAGGACGGTGAACGGCGGCACTCAGGGCTCCCGGCCGACGATGTCCGGTACGACGTCGCGCAGCTTCTCCAGCGGGATCGCGCCGTCGCGCAACACCCTCGGCACCTCGCCCGTCAGGTCGACGATCGTGCTGGCCACCGGATCCGGGCACGGGCCGGCCTCCAGGTAGGCGCGCACCGCGTAGCCGAGCTGCTCCAGGGCCTCGTCGGCGGTCGTCGCGGCCGGCTGGCCGTGCTTGTTCGCCGACGACACCGCCATCGGACCGGTCTCCCGGAGCACCTCCAGCGCCACCGGGTGCAGCGGCATCCGGACCGCCACCGTGCCGCCCAGGTCGCCGAGGTCCCACTGGAGGCTCGGCGAGTGCTCCACCACGATGGTCAGGGCACCCGGCCAGAACGCCTCGACCAGATCCCGGGCGGCCATCGGGAGCGAGAAGACCAGGCCGTCCAGGGTGTGCCGGGAACCGATCAGCACCGGCGGCGGCGTCTGCCGGCCCCGCCCCTTCGCGTCCTGCAGGGCCTTCACGGCGTGCGGGGTGAAGGCGTCGGCCCCCACGCCGTACACGGTGTCGGTCGGCAGAACCACCAGCTCGCCATTGCGAACCGCCTCGATGGCGGCGGCGATGCCACGGTCACGGTCCGCCAACGACCGGCAGTCATAGAGCATCACGATAGGAAAGTCTGCCATGTCCCGCGCTCGGGGCCACGCGGGGCGGGCCGCTCGGCCACGCCGGCCGGGCGGACGGGACCGATCGGCGAGGCCACCCCGGCCCCCGTGGCGGCGAGCGACGAGGCCCGCCCGGCGGGAACATCAGCGGCGCCGGACGGTGGCGGCGAGCGGCGAGGCCCGGCCGGCGGGAACGTCAGCGGCGCCGGGCGGTGGCGAACCGGGGTCGGCCGGTGAGGTCCGGATGTTCCTCGACGTCGACGAACCGGCCGTCGGCGCGCAGCAGATCCGGCACCACCGTCGCGTGCGTGTCGTCGTGTTCGATCCCGACCGCGCCACCCGGCCGCAGCAGCCGGGCCGCCAGGCCGACCACCGGTCTGATCACCGCCAGCCCGTCGGCGCCGCCGAACACCGCCTCCGCCGGGTCGTACCGGCCGACCTCCGCGGGCACCTCGGTGCCGGCTGGGACGTACGGCGGGTTGCACAGCACCAGGTCGATCGTGCCGGACAGCTCCGCGAGCAGGCCCGGGTCGGTGACGTCACCGGGCCGGACCCGGACCGGCGGGTCGCCCGCCGCCGCCCGCTCGGCGGCGTTGCGCCGCAGCCACTCCAGCGCCGCCGTCGAGCGTTCCACCGCCAGTACGGTGGCCCCGGGCCGCTCGTTGGCGACCGCCAGCGCCAGCGCGCCGGACCCGCTGCACAGGTCGACCACGGTCGCCGGACCGGGGCCGACCGCCATGATCCCCCACCCGGCCAGCAGTTCGGTTTCCGGGCGTGGCACGAAGACGCCGGGACCGACCGCCAGTTCCAGGTGCCGGAACGGCGCACCGCCGAGCAGATACTGCACCGGCTCCCGCCGGATCCGCCGGTCCACCAGCGCCGCCAGCCGGTCGCGCTGCTCCGCGTCGAGCCCGGCGGCCAGGGCCAGCCGGCCCCGGGACACCCCCAGGACGTGCCCGACCAGCAGCTCGGCCTCCGCGCGGGCGGTCTCGACGCCCGCCTCGGCCAGCCGGGCCGCCGTACGGGCCACCGCGACCGACGGCCGGAGCCGATCTGCCGCAACGGGTGGGTGTTGCCAGGGGTCGGTCACGACATAATCATGGAACGTCGGCGGTGACGGCCGCTCGGCGGACCACTGATGCTGCCGAGGAGGCCGGGCGTGAGCTGGCTCGACCGGGTCACCGACCAGGCCGACCTGCTCATGCGCGCCCGGTTCCTGCAGGAGCAGGGTCGCTCGGCGGAGGCCCTGGCGGTGCTCGACCGGGTGCTGGCCGTGACCCGCGATCCCTGCTCACGGGCCGATGCCCTGCTGCAACGGGTCTCGGCCGTGCTCAACCTCGGCCGGACGGCGGAGTACACCCGCACCTCGGAACGGGCGTTCGAGGTCGCCCGCGAGGTGGCCGACCCGTACCTGCACGGCCACCTGCACGCGCTGGCCGCGCTCGTGGCGCACGACCAGGGCGCGCTGGACCGGGGGGTCAGCCACCTGGTCCGTGGCGCCCGGGCTCTCGGCGCGGTGGACGACCCCGACCGGGAGACCGCCTGGGGTTGGCACGACCTCGCCATGGCGTACTCCTACCTCAGCTTCCACGGGTACGCCCTGGGCGCCATCGAACGCGCCCGGCAGCTCGGCAAGGCGGCGGACATCCCGGACGAGACCTTCGCGGCGCCCGGCATCCGGCTGCGCAACGCGGTGACCCTGGACCACAACGGGGACACCGACGGATGTCTGCGGGTGCTCCGCGACATCGACGTGGATCTCAACCACTTCGTCCGGGCCGGCACGCTCGACCGGCTCCGCCCGAGCGGCCTGGCCGCCTACGGGTACGCCGCGCTGCGCCGGGCCGTTCTCGGCGAGCGGTCCGGACCGCACGGGATGGATCCGGCGGACCTGCTGGCCGGGGGTGGGGACAGCGCGCGGGCCCGGCACCTGGCCCAGCTCGGCGACGTCTGCCGGGCCATCGTCGAGGAGCGGCCGATCGAGGCGATCACCCGGCTCGACAGCGTGGTGGTCACCCCCGACGCGCTGGGCGCGGCCGAACCGGCGCGGCTGCGCAGTCTGGCGTACGCGCGGGCCGGCGACCACGCGGCGGCGCACCAGGCCGACCGGTACGCCTTCCGGCTCGCCGCCCAGCGCAGCGACCGGCTCCGCGACGTCTACGTGGACGGCATCGCCGCCCGGATCGACCACGAGGAGCTGCGTCGGGAGGCCGCCCGGTACGAGGGCGAGGCGCTCACCGATCCGCTGACCGGACTGCCCAACCGGCGCAGCCTGGAACGGTACGTCTCGGCGGTGGTCAACCGGGGCGACCGGGCCGTGGTCGGGGTGGCCGACCTGGACGGCTTCAAGGCCGTCAACACCCGGCACGGGCACCACTCCGGCGACCTGGTGCTGCAACGGGTGGCCGGGGTGATCAACCGGGTGATGCGTCGGGGTGACTTCGTGGCCCGGTACGGCGGGGACGAGTTCGTGGTGGTCCTGCCCAACGCGGACATGTCCGACGCCGCCGAGGTGGCCCGCCGGATCGTCTCGGCGGTCGAGGAGGAGGACTGGGAGGCCCTGGTGCCGGGCACACCGGTCGGGGTCAGCGTCGGCTTCGCCGAGGTACACGGCGGTGACGCGGCGTTGCACCAGGCGCTGGGCGCCGCGTTCGAGGTGGCCGACCGGGCAATGCTGCGGGCCAAGGACGAGGCCCGCACCGCCTACCGGTAAGGAAGGGCACCTTCTTATCGCTTTCCGAATAGGAAGGGCCCCCTGTTAACGGCCCCGACCGATCAGCACGGTCAGCGCGGCCCGTCGACCCGGTCAGCGGCGGGTCAACTCCGGGTCGCCGGCCAGCCGGGCCGCCCGATCCGCCTCGGCCAGCGCGTCGAGCACCCCGTCCAGCTCGCCGCCGAGCGCCAGATCCAGGTTGTACGCGGTGTAGCCGATCCGGTGGTCGGTGATCCGGTTCTGTGGAAAGTTGTAGGTGCGGATCCGCTCCGAGCGGTCGACCGTCCGTACCTGTGCCTTCCGGGCGTCCGAGGCGGCGGCGTCGGCCTGCTCCTGCGCGGCGGCCAGCAGTCGGGCGCGCAGGATCCGCATGGCCTGCTCCCGGTTCTGCAGCTGGCTCTTCTCGTTCTGGCAGGAGACCACGATGCCGGTGGGCAGGTGGGTGATCCGTACGGCCGAGTCGGTGGTGTTGACCGACTGGCCACCCGGGCCCGAGGAGCGGAAGACGTCGATCCGCAGGTCGTTCGGGTCGACCGTCACGTCGACCTCCTCGGCCTCGGGCAGCACGAGTACGCCCGCCGCGCTGGTGTGGATCCGGCCCTGTGACTCGGTCACCGGCACCCGCTGGACCCGGTGGACGCCGCCCTCCCACTTGAGCCGGGACCAGACGCCGTTGCCGCCCTCCGGCACACCCCGCGTCTTCACCGCCAGGGACACGTCCTTCACCCCGCCGAGGTCCGAGTCCTGGGCGTCGATCACCTCGGTGACCCAGCCGCGCCGCTCGGCGTACCGCTGGTACATCCGCAGCAGGTCCGCGGCGAACAGCGCGGATTCCTCGCCACCCTCGCCGGCCTTGATCTCGACGATCACGTCCTTGGCGTCGTGCGGGTCGCGTGGGATGAGCAGCTCCGCGAGGCGTTCCTCCAGCACCGGCAGGCCGGCCGCGATGGCCTCCACCTCGGTGGTAAAGGCCGGGTCCTCGTCGGCCAACTCCCGCGCCGCCGTGAGATCGGCCCGAGCCTGTTCCAGCTCAGCGGCGGCCTTGTGGACCGGGGTCAGCTCGGCGAACCGCCGCCCGACCCGGCGGGCGACGACCTGATCGGCGTGGATCGTCGGGTCGGCCAGTCGCCGCTCCAACTCCGCGTACTCGTCGAGAAGCGCGACCAACCGCTCACTGCTCATGTCTCTCAGCTCTCTCGCCACGACGACGCCCGCACGCGGACGGGGACAAACACGCACCGGAAGGCGGCAACCGCCGCGGCCGGCTCAGGCCGCCGGGGACGGGCAGACCACACCGGGGTACGAACGCGGACGGCGCCCGGCTCCGGCGGTGAACCGGATCCGGGCGCCGTTTGCGACGCTACTTGGCCTTCTTGGCCTGAACCTTGGCGTACTTCTGCTGGAACTTCGCAACCCGACCGGCGGTGTCGAGAACGCGCTGCTTACCGGTGTAGAACGGGTGGCAGGCGCTGCAGGTCTCGACGTGGATCGTGCCGCCCTTGGCGGTGCTGCGGGTCGTGAACGTGTTGCCGCACGAGCACGAAACCTCGGTGGTGACGTACTCGGGGTGGATGTTGGCCTTCATGTCGCCTCGGTCCTTTCGTTGGTGGTCGCCGGGTCGCCGTGGTCCACCAGGGTGCTGGCGGACGCGGCGTGAACCGGAACCGTTGGCCGACTGACCAGTGTGCCATGCGCCGGAACCAGATCCGACGCCGGGCAGCACACCCGGTCCGTGCTGCTCAACACAGCCGGACCCGTACGCATTCCCACCCAACCCCGGTCCACACCCAGGCCCCCGGAACCGCCCACCGGAAGCCCCACCAGACACCCCAGCCCAGGAGTTTCCGGCGGCCTGGGGTTTCCGGCAGCCCAGGAGTTTCCGGCGACCCAGAGGTTTCCAGCGACCCAGGGGTTTCCGGCGGCCCGCCCCGCGCCGGGATCAAGCCTGACCGCCCAGAGCGGGGCGGGCCGCCGGAAACCCCCCACTCGCGGCAGGCCCCGGAAAACCCCGAACTACTCGCCCGGCGTCGACTTGGCGATCTGCATCAGGAACTCGATGTTGGTACGGCTCTGCTTGAGCCGGTCCAGCAGGAGGTCCAGCGCGGCCTGGGAGTCCAGCGAGTGCAGCACCTTGCGCAGCTTGTGCGTGATCGCCAGTTCCTCGGGAGCGAGCAGGATCTCCTCCTTCCGGGTGCCTGACAGGTGGATGTCGATGGCCGGGTAGGTGCGCTTCTCGGCGATCTTCCGGTCCAGCTTGAGCTCGGCGTTACCCGTGCCCTTGAACTCCTCGAAGATGACCGTGTCCATCACCGAACCGGTTTCCACCAGCGCGGTCGCCAGGATGGTCAGCGAACCGCCGTTCTCGATGTTCCGGGCCGCGCCGAGGAACCGCTTCGGCGGGTACAGGGCCGTCGAGTCGATACCACCGGACATGATCCGGCCGCTGGCCGGCGCCGCCAGGTTGTACGACCGACCCAGCCGGGTGACCGAGTCGAGCAGCACGACCACGTCGTGACCCAGCTCGACCAGCCGCTTGGCCCGCTCGATCGCCAGCTCGGCGACGGTGGTGTGGTCCTGCGGCGGCCGGTCGAAGGTGGCCGCGATGACCTCGCCCTTGACCGAGCGCTGCATGTCGGTGACCTCTTCGGGCCGCTCGTCGACCAGGACCACCATCAGGTGGACCTCGGGGTTGTTGTGGGTGATCGCGTTCGCGAGCGCCTGCAACACCATGGTCTTACCGGCCTTGGGCGGCGACATGATCAGGGCCCGCTGGCCCTTGCCGATGGGCGTGACCAGGTCGATCACCCGGGTGGTCAGGATGTGCGGCTCGGTCTCCAGCCGCAGCCGCTCCTGCGGGTAGAGCGGGGTGAGCTTGTAGAACTCGGGGCGGCGCTTGGCCTCCTCCGGCTCCATTCCGTTCACCGTGTCGAGCCGGACCAGCGGGTTGTACTTGTCCCGCCGCTGCTCGCCGTCCCGGGCCGCCTTGACGGCACCGGTGACCGCGTCACCCCGGCGCAGGCCGTACTTCTTGACCTGCGACATCGCGACGTACACGTCGTTCGGGCCGGCCAGGTAGCCGGTGGTCCGGACGAAGGCGTAGTTGTCGAGGATGTCGATGATGCCGGCCACCGGGACCAGCACGTCGTCCTCGTTGACCTGCGGCTCGCGGCCGCCGTCCCGGCTGGTGTCGACATCGCGGTCGCCGCGGCCACGCCGACGGTCCCGGAACCGGCTGCGCCGGCTGCGCCGTCCACTGCCGTCCTCGTCGTCGCCGTCAGCGTCGCGGTCCGCCCGCTGGCTCCGGTCGTTGCGGTCGTTCCGGTCACTCCGGTCGGTACGCTCGGCCCGCTCACCACGGTCGTTGCGGTCACCCCGGTCGGTACGGTCACCCCGGTCCGCCCGGTCCGTGCGCTCCGCCCGGTCCGTGCGCTCCGCCCGCTCCGCCCGGTCCGTGCGGTCCGTCCGGTCCGTGCGGTCAGCACGGTCGTTGCGGTCGCCCCGGTCGGTACGCTCGGCCCGCTCACCACGGTCGTTGCGGTCACCCCGGTCGGCACGCTCGGTACGGTCGTTGCGGTCCGTCCGGTCGGTACGCTCGGCCCGGTCCGTCCGGTCGTTACGCTCCGCGCGATCCGTGCGGTCGTTACGCTCCGCCCGGTCCGTACGGTCGTTGCGCTCCGCGCGGTCCGTACGGTCGGTGCGCTCCGCGCGGTCCGTACGGTCGGTGCGCTCGGCCCGCTCGCGACCGTTGCGGGACTCGCCACGCTCGACGGAATCGGTCCGGTCGCCCGCCTCGGCCTGGCCACGGGACTCGGTGCCGGCCTCGGGAGTCGTCGTCCGGGTCGCCTCGGGCGTCTCGGCGGGCCGTTCGGTGACCGTGGCGGAACCACGGGACCGGCGGGACCGCTCACGACCCCGGCTCTCGGTGGCGGCTGGCGCCTCCGGGGCACCGGCTGCCTGCGGCGCGCTCTCCGACACGTCGGCGCGTACCTCCTCGCGGGCCGGCGCGGAGGCGGCCGCGACCTCGGCCCGTGGACGGGGCGCACCCCCGGTGGCCGATCCGGCCTGCTGCCGCTCGGTGATGGCGGTGATCAGCTCGCCCTTGCGCATCCGGGCCGTACCGGAGATGCCGAGCGACGCGGCCAGGCTCTGCAGCTCTGGCAGCAGCATCGCCGAGAGGCCCGTCCCGGTCCGGCGACGACGCGCCGGGGCGGCGGTGACTTCGCCAGCGACGTTGGAAACATCCGACGTCACGTCGGTGGTGTCGCTCAATGGATTCCTTCCCTCGATAGGCCGGGGCTGCCCGGGGTCGGTTACAAGGTGGCCGGGCGGCCTCGGTGCACCCGCTTCGCGTGGCGCGGCGCGGGAGTCTGTGACACAGCAGCCGGTCGATGCCGACCCACCAGCGTCGGTGGGAAGGTCGCCGTCTCCGGCGCCGGTTGTCACTGCGGTGCGGCGTGGGCCTAGGCAGGGGTGCGACGGGCTGACCGCCGAAAGCTTCGGGGGTGCGCCGACCCGCAGAGATCACATGCTTCGCGGCTGTGCTCAGTCTAGAGCGTAATCAACTCTTCCGACCTGCGGCAACAGGGTCCCGCTCGGCGTGTTCCAGTGTACCCCGAACAATGGTGGCTCCGGCTACGTCTACCGCTAACCGGTGAACAGCCCAATCCATTCCCTCGACGAGGCCCTCGGGGGGTGCCGTCAGGGCCAGAACCGCAGGTCCGGCCCCACTGACCACCGCGGCAACACCAGCCGCACGCAGATCGGACACCAGTCGCGCGGTGCCCGGCATCCCCGCCGCGCGGTAATTCTGGTGCAGCCGGTCCTCGGTCGCCGGAAACAACAGGGTGGGATCGGTGGTGAGCGCGTGAGTCAGCAGCGCCGCCCGCCCAGCCGAGTGCGCGGCGTCGCCGTGCGGCACCGAAGCCGGCAAAGCGGCCCGGGCCTCGGCGGTCAGACCACGTTCCCGTGGCACGAAGACGCAGGGTGCCAGTTCGGCGGCGGGGCGCAGGGCCACCGCCCGCGCGCCGGACTCGTCGGTCCAGGCGATGGTGAAGCCGCCGAGCAGGCACGGCGCCACATTGTCCGGGTGTCCCTCCAGGGCCGCCGCGATCCGCAGCGCCGCCAGGTCGTCCATCCGTTCCGCGCCGTCCGCCACGAGGGCCCGAGCCAGTACCACTCCGGCCACGATCGCGGACGACGACGAGCCGAGGCCGCGCGCCTGCGGTATCCGGTTGACGCATTCGACGGCGAGCCCGGACGGCTGTTCACCGAGCACCTCGAAGGTGGCCCGCATGGCCCGGATGAGCAGGTGGCTGTCGTCCTCGGGCAGCTCACCGGCGCCCTCCCCGGTCACCCGCACCCGACAGCCGGCCGGGGTGACCCGCGCGCCGACCTCGTCGTACAGGCCGAGGGCCAGACCCAGCGAGTCGAACCCGGGGCCGAGGTTGGCGCTGGTCG
This sequence comes from Plantactinospora sp. A48, assembly GCF_055793945.1. Lineage (NCBI taxonomy): Bacteria > Bacillati > Actinomycetota > Actinomycetes > Micromonosporales > Micromonosporaceae > Plantactinospora > Plantactinospora sp. A48. Next base: position 22,670 of record NZ_JBTIXF010000067.1, read on the forward strand.
CGGGGGTACGCACCAGGACCTCGCCATCGACGAAGCGCAGCCGCATCGGCTCATGCTAGGCCAGTCTCCGGTCACCCCGACCACTCGCCCCGGCAGCCCTTCGTCAGCCGGCCCCGATCGGGCCGGCACCGGGCTGGGACGGGATGGGTGGTTTACGGCCCGAAATCCCTTGTACCGCGTTACGCGACCATCAGAAACCGGCCGCCAGGAAACGGCTGTCGGAGGACCGGCCGTCAAAGACCTCGGCAGCGGGTCGAAATCCGGGACCGTCAGCCGGAGCCGCCGGCAGAGTCGGGGCTCGGTGTGTCGTCGGAGAGCCGCAGCGATCTGGTGGCGACTCGCCAGCCGATCGCGTAGACCAGTGTGACCAACCCGCACCCGGCCACCACGATCCGCTCGTCGACCCGGTCCACCACGGCCGCCACGACGAGTTGGCTGACCGAGATGGCCAGGGTCGCCAGCATCATGTCGGTGGCGAACACCCGTCCACGCAGCCGGTCCGGCACCTCCCGCTGGAGGGCGTAGTTCGACAGCACCCAGTTGCCGCCGCCGGCGACGTGCGCGACGAACACCAGCACCAGCACCAGCGGGAACCAGTGGACGACCGAGACGCCCAGATAACCCAGCCCGTACGTCGACATCGACAGGGCCAGGCCGGGCAGCAGCCAGCTGCGGTGGCCGAGGACCCGGCGCAGCAGCATCGGCCCCACCAGCGCGCCGGCGCCACGCACCGCGAACAGCAGGCCGGCGCCGATCGCACCCACCCCGTACACCGCGGCCAGCAGGGGGAACACGGTCAGGACGCCGTTGCCCAGGCCGACCGCCGACTTGACCGTCACCAGCGCGAGCACCCGGGGCCGGTGCCCGATGTACCGCAGCGCCTCACCGATGGCTGCCCACGTCCGGGGTGCCGGCGCGTCGGCCGCCCGGGGCGCCTGCAACGGCCGGCGGATCAACCCGGCCACCCCCGCGGCGACGGCCAGCGCCGCGGCGGCGACCCCGAAGCAGGCGTACGGCCCGACGGCCGCGCTCAGCACGCCACCGAGCGACGCGCCGACCACGGTCATGGTTCCCCAGGCCGCACCCGCGACGGCGTTGCCGGCGGCCAGCTCCGCCGGATCGAGCACGTTGGGCAGCGCGGCCTGCGCCGCCGGCGAGTAGAACGCCTTGGCGATCGCCACGGCACCCACGGCGATCAGTGCCAGCCAGGCCGTGCCGGCGGTACGGACCGCGAACAGCAGCAGGACGGCCACCAGTGCGGCCAGGTTGGCGGCCATCATGATGCGCCGACGATCCACCCGGTCCGCGATCGTGCCGGTGAACGGCAGCAGCAGCGCCAGGACGCCGGTGTCGACGGCCAGCACCAGGGCACCGAACACGCCGCTGCCGGTCAACTTGGGCAGCAGGACCAGCAGCGGCACCATCACGAACCAGTCGGACCCGAAGACCACCAGTTCCGCGAGGAAGAGGCGGCGAAAGTCCCGGTTGTCGCGCAGGACCGACCACGGGCCGGGTGCGGATGCGCTGGTCGAGGCGGCGGCGGAAGACGGTGCTGACACGTACCGGGACGTTACCCGCCCGGTCCGACGACCCGCCCGGCCCGGGATCAGCGGCTTGCGGGCGCGACGGGCTGACCTGTTAGGAAGGGCCCCCTGCTATACAAAAAGCGATAACAGGGGGCCCTTCCTTTCAGTCAGTCCTCGGGGGGCAGGGGGGAGGTGCGGCTCTTCGGCAGCCGGAGCACCTCGAACTGGTCGGTGCCGTCGATCAGCGCACCGGACGGCTTGGGTCGGGGTTCCGAACCGTCCACCTCGTGCCGGCCCGCCGCGCCGTCCCCGGCCGTACCGGATCCGACCTTGGCGGCCGACGCCTCATCCGTCGCCGCGTGCCGGCCGCCGCCGGCGGCGGCCCGTGCCGGCAGGGTGTCGCCGGTGGCGCTGGCGGACCCGTCGGACCCGAGCGACCCGTCGGCTCCGAGCGACCCGGCCGCCCCGGCCAGCGCCGGTCCGCCGGCACCCCGGCGCCGCCGGAACCCGGCCTTGGTGGCCTCGATCATGGTGTAGAGGGTCGGTACGAGCACCAGGGTGAGCAGCGTCGAGGAGATCAGACCACCGATCACCACCACGGCCAGCGGCTGCGAGATGAACCCGCCCTCGCCGGTCAGCCCGAGGGCCATCGGCAGCAGCGCGAAGATCGTGGCGATGGCGGTCATCAGGATCGGCCGCAGCCGGCGCCGGCCGCCCTCGACGACCGCCTCCCGCACGTCCAACCCCTGCGCCCGGTACTGGTTGATCAGGTCCATCAGCACGATGGCGTTGGTGACCACGATGCCGACCAGCATCAGCATGCCGATCAGCGCCGGCACGCCCAGCGGCGTGTTGGTGGCCAGCAGCAGGCCGATCGCTCCGGTCGCCGCGAACGGGATGGAGACCAGCAGGATCAGCGGCTGGATCAGGCTGCGGAAGGTCGCCACCATGATCAGGAAGACGATCGCGATGGCGGCCAGCATGGCCAGTCCCAGGTCCTTGAAGGCGTCCGCCTGGTCGGCGCTGGCGCCACCCACCGAGATGGTCGCCCCCGGTACGTTGATCTTGTCGAGCCGCGACTTCAGGTCCTTCGTGGCCTGCCCGAGGTCCGAGCCGGTGGCGTTGCCGCTCACCGTGGCGCTGCGGTTCCCGTCGATCCGGGTCACCTCGACCGGACCGGCGGTCTGCTCGACGTTCGCGACGTCGTCCAGCTTCACCGGACCGACCGGCAGGGCGCGCAGGGCCTCGACGCTCGTCGGGCTCTGCCCCGCCCGCAGCACCACCTTCTGCTGGCTGCCGTCCACGTTGACCTGACCGAGCGAACTGCCCCGGAACGCCTGCGCGACGAGTTGACCGATGGCCGGCTCGGAGAGTCCGACCCGGGCCGCCGCGGCCCGGTCGACGGTGACGCTCAGCCGGGGCGTGTTGTCGGCCAGGTTGGTCGTAACGTCCGCGACCTTCGGGGTGGCCGCCATGGCGGCCCGGACCTGCTCAGTCGCGTCCGCGAGCACCTGCGGGTCGCTCGCCTGGACGACCACCTGGAGCCCGCTGCCGGAGGTGCCGCCGCTGTCACCGGCGAACCGGACCGTGCCGACGCCCGCCTGCCCGTCCAGCTCCCCCCGCAACCGGTCCTTGATCGTGGTGGTGTCGGTGCCGGAGTCCAGCGCGATGTTGTACGTGGCGACGTTCGTCTTCCCGCCGCCGGCCCACGGGGAGTCGTTGCCACCGGCGGTCACCTGGTACGTCCGGACCCCGTCGGTCCGGCCGAGCACCGCCTCGACCTTCCGGGCCGCCGCGTCGGTGGCCGCCAGGCTCGACCCGATCGGCAGTTCCTGGGTCATGCTGATGGTGTCCTGGCCGGAGTCGTCCAGGAAGTTGGTCTTGAGCTGGCTGGACAGCCCGAGCGTGCCGAACAGCAGCAGCAGGCCGATCGCGAGGGTCAACCACCGGTGCCAGCGGCGGCCGGTGACGAACCGGATGATCGGCAGGTAGGCCCGCTGCAACGGGCTGCGCAGCTCCCGCAGCTCGGCCGCCTCGCGGACCGCCGCCTCGTCCTGGCTCGCCCCGCGCGGCGGGCGCAGGAACCAGTAGGCCAGCACCGGGATGATGGTGAGCGACACCAGCAGCGACGCGAGCAGCGCCACCGTGACGGTCACCGCGAACGGTGCGAAGAGCTGGCCGACGAAGCCGCCCACCAGGGCGATCGGCGCGAACACCGCGACCGTGGTGAGGGTGGACGCGGTCACCGCCCCGGCCACCTCGCGAACGCCGCCGAGGATCGCGTCGCGTTTGTCCTCGCCGTACCCGATGTGCCGTTTGATGTTCTCCAGCACCACGATCGAGTCGTCGACCACCCGGCCGACGGCGATGGTCAGGGCGCCGAGGGTGAGCAGGTTGAGCGAGTAGTCCCCGATCCACAGCCCGATCAGCGCCACGACCACGGACAGCGGGATGGACACCGCGGTGACCACGGTGGACCGGATCGACAGCAGGAAGACCAGGATCACCAGCACCGCCATCACCAGGCCGAGCAGACCCTCGGTGGTCAGGTCGGAGATCGACCGCTGCACGAACGGCCCCTGGTCGAACACCACGGTCAGCTCGGTGCCCGAGGAACTGCGCAGGCTGGCCAGCTTGTCGGCGATGTCCTGCGAGATCTGTACGGCGTTGCCGTCCGGCGCGGCGGTCACCGCGATGCCGAGGCTGTCCTTGCCGTCGGTCCGGGTGAACGACGTGGCCGGGGCGAGCTGCTGCTCGACGGTGGCCACGTCACCCAGCTTCACCGGGGCGGCGCCGCCGGACCCGGTGAGGTAGAGCCCCCGCAGGTCGTCGAGGGACTTGACCGGACCGCCGACCTGCACCGGCAGGGCCTGGTCGCCCTGCGCCACCGCACCCGCCGGCACCGTGACACCGGCGGCCTGCAACGCCGAACCGATGGCGGTCGGCTGCACCTTGGCGGCGGCGAACTTGCGCGGGTCCGGCGTGATCACGACGATCTGGTCCCGGGCCCCGGTGACCTGGGCGGTGCTGACCCCGTCGATCGACTCCAGCTCCGGCACCACGTCGGTACGCAGCTTCTCGGCCAGCGTCTGCTCGTCGCCGCCACCCGAGGCGGCCAGCACGACCGCCGGGATCTGGTCGGTGCTTCCCGCCAGCACCTGCGGGTCGACCCCGTCCGGCAGCTGCCCGTCGATGCGGTTGAGCGCGCTCTCCATCTTGTTCACCGCGACGTCGAGGTCGGTACCGAACTCGTACTCGACCTGGAGGGTGGCCGAACCCTCCCGGGAGGTGGAGGTGACCTTCTTGAGGCCCTTGATGCCCTGGAGGCTGGCTTCGATCGGCTCGGTGACCTGCGACTCCACCACCTCGGGCGAGGCACCCGGATAGGTGGCGACGACGAACGCCCCCGGGAACTCCAGCGACGGCAGCAGTTGCTGCCGCAGCGAGGGCACCGCGAACAGGCCGAAGCCGGTGATGACGACGGCGATCAGGGCCACCAGGCCCCGGTTGGCAAGGCTGAGTCTGGCGAGCAAGGACATCGGGTCCCCCGTTGGTGATGCGGCTCGGTGCCGGAAATTCTGCCTGAGACCGACGCCCCGTCGGGCGTCGCCCTCAGCTGGGCCTCAGCCTCCGGACCGAGGTCGCTGGCGGAGGAGCCCTGTCGAAGTCTCTCAGGCCAGGTCGAGCGCGCGGGCCGCGACCAGAGGGTCATTGGTGATCGTCGTTGGCGCCGGGGCGGTGGAGATGGCCCACTCGGGGTCCTTGAGGCCGTGTCCGGTCACCGTGCAGACCACCGTCCGCCCGGCCGGCAGGTTGCCGGCGGCGGCCTGCTGGAGCAGCCCGGCCACGCTGGCCGCGCTGCCCAACTCGACGAAGACCCCGACCTGCCGGGCGAGCAACCGGTACGCGGTGAGGATCTCCCGGTCGGTCACCGCGGTGATCAGCCCCCCGGAGGCGTCCCGGGCGTCGATCGCCCCGGTCCAGCTCGCCGGGTTGCCGATCCGGATGGCGGTGGCGATCGTCGACGGCTCCCGGACCACCTCCCCGGAGACCAGCGGCGCCGCGCCGGCGGCCTGGAAGCCGAACATCCTGGGGGTGCGGGTGGCGTTGCCGGCCGCGGCCTCCTCGGTGTAGCCCATCCAGTACGCCGTGATGTTGCCGGCGTTGCCGACCGGCAGGCAGTGGATGTCGGGGGCGTCGCCGAGCGCCTCGACGATCTCGAACGCGGCCGTCTTCTGGCCCTGGAGCCGGTCCGGGTTCACCGAGTTGACCAGCGCCACCGGGTAGTCCTGGGACAGCTTGCCGGCCAGCGCCAGGCAGTCGTCGAAGTTGCCGCTGACCTGGATCAGCCGGGCCCCGTGCACGAGCGCCTGGGCCAGCTTGCCCAGCGCGATCTTGCCCTGCGGCACCAGGACCGCGCAGGTCAGCCCGGCCCGCGCGGCGTACGCGGCGGCAGAGGCGCTGGTGTTGCCGGTGGAGGCGCAGATGATCGCCTTGTCACCGGACTCCACCGCCTTGGACACCGCGACCGTCATGCCCCGGTCCTTGAACGAGCCGGTCGGGTTGGCGCCCTCGACCTTGAGATAGACGTCACAACCGGTCCGGCTGGACAGCACGGGCGCCGGCAGCAGCGGGGTGTTTCCCTCGTACAGGGTGACGATCGGCGTGGCATCGGTGACCGGCAGCCGATCCCGGTACCTGTCGATCAGTCCGCGCCACATCTCGTACTCCTCGCCAGGCGGGCGGCGCGTCCCTCGGCGCCGCCCTACCAGGGTGACCCACGCCCGTCCGGTGCGGGCAGCCACCCCGCCGCTGCCCACCTGCCGGGATCCCGACAGGTGGACGGTGGGACGGCTACGTGTCGCCCTCCACCCGCAGCACGCTGGCGATGTCCTGGACATGTTCGAGATCGCGCAGCTCAGCCACGGTGGCGGCCAGCGCGGCGTCCCGGGCGGCGTGGGTGACCACGACCAGTTCGGCGTCGTCGCGCCGGCCGGACTGCCGGACGGTGGCGATGGAGACGCCGTGCCGGGCGAACACGCCGGCCACGGCCGCCAGCACCCCGGCCCGGTCGGCCACGTCGAGGCTGATGTGGTACCGGGTGACCGCCTCGCCCATCGGCCGGATCGGCAGCGCGGCGTACACCGACTCGCTGGCGGCGCGTACCCCGGCGAGCCGGTTACGGGCCACCGCCACCAGGTCACCGAGGACCGCACTGGCGGTCGGCGCGCCACCCGCGCCCCGGCCGTAGAACATCAGCTGCCCGGCGGCCCGCGCCTCGACGAAGACCGCGTTGAACGCGTCACCGACGCTGGCCAGCGGGTGGCTGAGCGGGATCATGGCCGGATGCACCCGGACGCTCACCGCGTCGGCGCCGGTGCCGTCCGGGCCCCGGGAGGCGATGCAGAGCAGCTTGATGGTGCAGCCCATCGCCTTGGCGCTGGCCACGTCGGCGGCGGTGACCTCGGTGATCCCCTCCCGGTACACGTCGGCGGCACCGACCCGGGTGTGGAACGCCAGCGAGGCCAGGATGGCGGCCTTGGCGGCGGCGTCGAAGCCCTCGATGTCGGCCGTCGGATCGGCCTCGGCGTACCCCAGCTCGGTGGCCTGCTCCAGGGCTTCCGCGAAGCCCGCCCCGGTGCTGTCCATGGCGCTGAGGATGTAGTTCGTGGTGCCGTTGACGATGCCGGTCACCCGGGTCACGGTGTCCCCGTGCAGCGACTCGCGCAGCGGTCGCAGCAGCGGAATGGCGCCGGCCACCGCCGCCTCGTAGTAGAGGTCCGCGCCTCCCTCGGCGGCGGCGTCGTGCAGGCTGGCCCCGTCCTCGGCGAGCAGCGCCTTGTTGGCCGTGACCACGCTCTTACCCGCGCGCAGCGCCTCGACCAGCCAACCGCGGGCCGGCTCGATCCCGCCGACCACCTCGATCACCACGTCGACGTCGTCCCGTTTGACCAGGCCCAGCGGATCGGTGGTGAAGACCGCCGGATCGACCGGCAGCGGGCCCCGGTCACGGCCCAGCCGGCGCACCGCGATGCCGACGAGCTCCACCGGCGCGCCGATCCGGGCGGCCAGGTCGGTCGCCTGCTCGCGCAGCAGGCGGACCACCTCGGCGCCCACCGTCCCGCAGCCCAGCAGCGCCACCCGGATCGGTGCGGAGGCCGGCTCGGCCCCGGTGTTGCCCGACAGCCTCTTGCTCATCCAACATCCAATGCCAGCAGGTCGTCTTCGGTTTCCCGGCGGACGATCACCCGAGCCCGGCTGTCGCCGACGAGCACGACCGGGGGCCGCGGAACATGGTTGTAGTTGCTGGCCATGCTCCGGCAGTACGCACCCGTGCCGGGCACGGCGAGAAGATCTCCGGGCTGCACGTCGGCGGGCAGGAATTCATCCTTCACCACGATGTCCCCGGACTCACAGTGCTTTCCCACCACGCGGGCGAGCATCGGCGCGGCGGACGACGCGCGGGAAGCCAGGGTCGCCGAGTACGACGCGTCGTAGAGCGCGGTCCGGATGTTGTCGCTCATCCCGCCGTCGACGCTCACATAGGCACGCCGCCCGTCGGCCGACTCACCGCCCGCGCCGAGGGGCACGAACTTGACCGTCCCCACCTCGTACACGGTGATCATGGCCGGACCGACGATGGCCCGGCCGGGTTCGACGGACAGCCGGGGCGTGGCCAGCCGCTCGACCGCGCACTCCCCGTCGACGATCTTGCGCAGCCGCTTGGCCAGGTCGGCCGGGGTCGCCGGGTCGTCCTGGGTGGTGTACGCGATGCCGAAACCGCCGCCCAGGTCGAGTTCGGGCAGTTCCACCCCGCGCGCGTCGCGGATCTGGGCCTGGAGGGCGAGGACCCGGCGCGCCGACACCTCGAATCCGCTGGCGTCGAAGATCTGCGAGCCGATGTGCGAGTGCAGGCCACGCAACTCCAGCACGTCCTCGTCGAGGATCCGGCAGGCCGCCGCCGCGGCGGCGCCGCTGGCCAGCGAGAAGCCGAACTTCTGGTCCTCGTGCGCGGTGGCGATGAACTCGTGGGTGTGCGCCTCCACGCCCACGGTGACCCGGACCAGCACCCGGGGCCGGACCCCGCGCTCCCGGGCCAGCGCGGTCAGCCGGTCGATCTCGTGGTCCGAGTCGACGATGATCCGACCGACCCCCGCCTCGACCGCCCGGGTCAACTCGGCGACGGACTTGTTGTTGCCGTGGAAGCCGATCCGCGCCGGGTCCATCCCGGCGGCCAGGGCGACCGCCAACTCACCGCCGCTGCAGACGTCGAGGAACAGTCCCTCCTCGGCGATGATCCGCACCACCGCCCGGCACAGGAACGCCTTGCCCGCGTAGTAGATGTCCTCGTCCGGGAAGGCCGCCCGGAACTCCCGGCAGCGGGCCCGCAGATCCGCCTCGTCCAGCAGGTACACCGGGCTGCCGAACCGCCGGGTCAGCTCCCGGACGTCGAGGCCGCCCAGGGTGAGCGCGCCGTCCGGGCCGCGGACCACCGTGCGCGGCCACAGGTGCGGGACCAGCGCGTTGATGTCCTCCGGGGTACGCAGCCAGTTCGGCTCCCGCCCGCCGAGTTCTCCGTGCAGCGCCCCCGCCTCATGTGCTCGCATGATCCGTTCCCCCGTTCACATCCGCTCGGGGGCCGACACACCGAGCAGCCCCAGACCGTTGGCCAGCACCACCCGGGTCGCCTCGACCAGCCAGAGCCGGGCCCGGGTCAGGTCGGTCACCGACTCGTCGCCCTGCGGCAGCACCCGGCAGGCGTCGTAGAACCGGTGGTAGTCGCCGGCGAGCTGTTCGAGGTACCGGGCGACCCGGTGCGGCTCCCGCAACTCGGCGGCGGTCGCGACCACCGCGGGAAACTCGCCCAACCGCTTGAGCAGGGCGTTCTCCTTCTCGTGGGCGAGCAGCCCCGGATCCAGCTCGCGACCCCGGTCGATGCCCAGCTCGCCGGCGTTACGCAGCAGCGACGAGATCCGGGCGTGCGCGTACTGGACGTAGAAGACCGGGTTGTCGTTGGACCGCCGGGTGATCTCCTCGATGTCGAGGGTCAGCGGCGAGTCCGTCGACGAACGGGCCAGCGAGTAGCGGGCCGGGTCGACACCGACGGCGTCCACGATCTCGTCCAGCGTGATGATGTTGCCCGCCCGCTTGGACAGCCGGACCGGAACGCCGCCCCGGACCAGGTTCACCAGCTGCCCGATCAGGATTTCAATGTTGAAATCCGGGTCGTCACCGGCGCAGGCGGCGATCGCCTTGAGCCGGTTGACGTAACCGTGGTGATCGGCGCCGAGCAGGTAGACACACTTGTCGAAGCCGCGTTCCCGCTTGTTGATGTAGTACGCGGCGTCGGCGGCGAAGTACGTCTTCTCGCCGTTGGAGCGGATCAGCACCCGGTCCTTGTCGTCGGTGAAGTCCGTGGTGCGCAACCAGATGGCGCCGTCGGCGTCGTAGACGTGGCCCTGCTTGCGCAGCTCGTCGAGCGCGTGCTCGACCGCGCCACTGTCGTGCAGGGTCCGCTCCGAGAACCAGACGTCGAAATGCACCCCGAAGCGTTCCAGGCTGGTCCGCATCTCGTCGAGCATCAGCCGGTAACCCTCGTCCCGGAAGATCCGCTCCGCCTCGTCCGCCGGCAGGTCGAGGACGCCCGGATGGGCCGCCGCCAGGCGCTGGGCGATCTCGGTGATGTACTCACCGGCGTACCCGCCCTCCGGCGCCGGCCCACCGGTGGCCGCCGCGTGCAGCGACTGGCCGAACTTGTCGATCTGCGCGCCCGCGTCGTTGACGTAGTGCTCGCTGGTCACCTGGGCGCCGGCGGCGGTCAGGATCCGCCGCAGCGAGTCGCCGACCGCGGCCCACCGGGTGTGCCCGAGGTGGATCGGGCCGGTCGGGTTGGCCGAGACGAACTCCAGGTTGATCCGCTGACCGGTCAACCGGTCGCTGCGGCCGTACGCCGAACCGGCCTCGACGATCGACCGGGCGAGCTGGCCGGCGGCGGCGGCCTCCAGCCGGATGTTGAGGAAGCCCGGTCCGGCGATCTCCACGGACTTGATTCCGGGCGCCCGTCCCAGCTCCTCGGCCAGCGCCGCCGCCAACTCCCGCGGCGGTACCCCGGCCCGCTTGCCGAGCTGGAGGGCGAGCGTGGAGGCGTAGTCGCCGTGCTCCGGGTTGCGCGGTCGCTCGACCACCGCCGTCGCCGGCAGCAGCGAGTGATCGAGGTCACGCACGGTGAACACCGCACGAGCGGCGTCGAGGACGACCTGGGCGAGCTTGGCGGGAGTCACCGAAACATGCTAGCGGGGGTAGACTCGGTCACCCGGCGGCGACCCTGCGCTTCCGTGCCCACGACAACCCCGCGACATGTCGTGGCGGACCCGCGACCGCCTACCCCCGCGATCCACCGACCTGACGAGGCACGATGAGCATCAGCACCCCGGGTGGCGACCAACGCCGTCCGACCGTGATCACCGGTAAGAAGGCGGTCGTCGGCGGCAAGCCCAAGTCCGACGCCGACTCGACCAAGCCGGCCGAATCGGCCACGGACGCGAAGGCGGCCAAGCCCGCTCCCGCCGCCCGGCAAGGGAAAACGACCCCGGACGCCAAGGGTGCCGGCGGCAGTTCCGGCAAGCGGCCCGGTGGGGCCCGCCCGACCGGCGGCGGCAAGGGGCGCAAGCCGGTCGCCCCGGTCAAGGTCTCCCAGGGTCGTGCCTGGGGCCCGATCGCCCTGTTCACCACCGCCGGGGTGCTCGCCGTGGCGATCGTCGGGTTCGGCGCCTGGTCGGTCTACCAGAACGGCAGGTCCTGGCAGGACAAGGCCGACGACATCCCGGGCATCGCCGACATCCGCAAGACCGACCGGAGCAGCCTGGACTACCAGAAGCACCAGTCCGGCCCGATCAAGTACACGAAGTACTCGCCGCCGGTCGGCGGGGTCCACAACGACGCCTGGCAGAACTGCATGGGCGACGTCTACGACGCGCCGATCGCCAACGAGCACGCCGTACACAGCCTGGAGCACGGCGCGGTCTGGGTCACCTACCGGCCCGACCTGCCCAAGGACCAGGTGGACAAGTTGGCCACCAAGGTCCGGGGCAAGACCCAGATGCTGATGAGCCCGTACGAGGGCCTGGACAAGCCGATCTCGCTCCAGGCGTGGGGCTTCCAGCTCAAGGTCGACAACGCCAACGACGGCCGGATCGACGACTTCATCAAGGCGCTGCGGATCAACGCCGCCTCCGAGCAGGGCGCCAGCTGCTCCCAGGGCATCACCGCCACCGGCACCACCCCGCACGACCTGCAGGGTGGCGGCGACTCAGCGGCCGGCGGCGGCCAGGGCCAGGACCCGGGCCAGGGCCAGCCCCCGCAGCCCCCGCAGTGAGGAAGGCACGGCCATGACGATCTCCACCGACGCCGGCACCGCCCGGGACGACCTCGTCGGGTCGCCGCCGGCGCCCCCGGTCGAACGGCCACCGGGACGCCGGTACGGCCTCGTCGCGCTGGTCCTCGCCGTCGTGGCCGGCCTCATCCTCGGGTACGCCGGCGGCTGGCTGACCCCGAAGCTCACGATGCCCGGGGACGACTCACCGGAGGCCGGTTTCGCCCGGGACATGAGTTCCCACCACGCCCAGGCGGTGGAGATGGGGATGATCGCCTTCCAGAACGGCAGCAGTGCCGGCGTACGCACCATGGGCGGCGACATCGCCACCGGCCAGCAGGCGCAGATCGGGATCATGCAGACCTGGCTGAAGGACTGGGGGCTGGAGCCCACCGGTTCGAAGCCGGCGATGGCCTGGATGCCGGACGGGGCGTCCGCGTTGAAGGACGGTCTGATGCCGGGGATGGCGACGCCCGCGCAGATGGCCCAGCTCCGCGCGGCCAAGGGGACCCAACTGGACGCCCTGTTCTGCGATCTCATGATCAAGCACCATCTGGGCGGCATCCACATGATCGACGCGATCCTCGCCCAGACCGACGATCCGCCGGTGGTGGAGGCGGCCAAGTCGATGAAGGCGACCCAGCAGGCCGACATCAACAACCTCAACGACCTGCTGGCCAAGGCCCGCGCCGGCTGACCGCCCCGCGTACCTGTTTTCCCGGTGGCCGGGTCCGCACGCGGACCCGGCC
>NZ_JBTIXF010000068.1:0-34361 GCF_055793945.1 Plantactinospora sp. A48
CCCCCCCCCCCCCCCCCCCCCCCCCCCCCCCCCCCCCCCCCCCCCCCCCCCCCCCCCCCCCCCCCCCCCCCCCCTCTCTCCCCCCCCCCCCCCCCCCCCCCCCCCCCCCCCCCCCCCCCCCCCCCCCCCCCCCCCCCCCGGGCCGGGCTCACCTTGCCAGGTGCAACTGGCGAGGCGTCGGGTCGGAACCGCCTCTCAGGCGGTCGGCACCAGCGAGCACCTGACGCTCGACCGCGAGACGCCCGTGGTGTCCTTCACCGTCGGGCACATGAACTGGGAGTAGCGGGTGTCGTTGTCGACGAAGATCTTCAGCCACGAGATCTGGCTGCGCAGCTCGATGTCGTTGGCTCGGGTGAAGTAGAGATGGTCGGCGTTGGAGAGCATGAAGTAGGCCCCGGGGACCGAGGACGGCAGGCTCGGGTAGAGACCGTCCAGGTAGGACGGGGTGACGGTGGTGTCGTTCTGGCCACCGACGATCAGGGTCGGCACCTGGTCGCTGGAGAGGTTGCCGGAGGGCTTGTAGGGTGCCAGCCCGATCGCGGCCTTCAGCGACGACCGCTGGGACGCCGCGTAGAGGGCACCGCCGCCGCCCATCGAGTGGCCGATGACGGCCAGCCGGTTACGGTCGACCCGGTCGCGTACCGCGCTCTGGTTGACCAGGTAGTCCAGCCCGGCGAGCAACTGGGTACCGCGGGCGGTGTCGAAGTCGTTGAGGCTGTTGGTCTCGATGCCGATCACGACGAACCCGAACGAGGCGAGTCGCGGACCCATCCAGGCCTCTTCGTTGGCGAACTTGGCGGTGTAGCCCGGCACGATCGCGACCGCGCCGTAGGTGTGACTGGTGTCGGTCGGGTAGTAGATGAACCCCCCGTTGAAGCCGTTTCCGGGCGACACGGTCAGCTGCGCGGTGGCGAAGGGTCCGTACGCGGCCGCGACGCTGGAGACGGTGGGGTCGGGGCCGCGCTGGTACGGGTTCTCCCCGGGCGGGGCCGTGGTCGGCGGGGCGCTCGTCGGCGGCGCGCTCGTGGGCGGCGTGGAGCCACCGGAGAACTGCCACTGCTGGTTGGTCTGCCCGTGGCAGTCGTAGAGCTGGACCTGCTGGCCGTTGGCGGTGCCCCAGACGTCGAGGCAGCGGCCGGACTGCACGCCGCTGATGGTGCCGTTGGAGTTGATGTTCCACTGCTGGTTGGTCTGGCCGTTGCAGCTGTAGATCTGGACCGCCGCGCTGTTGCCGGAGCCGGCCGCGTCGAGGCACATGTTGCCGTACACGGTCAGTTGCCTGCTCGACGTGTACGTCCACTGCTGGTTCGACTGGCCGTTGCAGTCGTACAACTGCACCCGGGTCCCATTGCTCTGGGAGGCGTTGGGCACGTCGATGCAGCGGCCCGACTGGACACCGAGGATCCGGCCGGCGCCACCGCTCGGTGGCGGCGTGGTCGGTCCGGAGGTGGGGGTCGGCGAACTGGTCGGCGAGGGGCCGCCGGTCGGCGAGTTGGTCGGGCCGGGTCCCGCCGCGTTGAGGGCGTTCAACACCGAGGTGTACGCGGCCTTCTTGTTACCCCCACCGTCGAACAACAGCGGGTTCTCCCCGGAACGCCAGGAGTCACTGTCCCGCACACCCCACACGGTGATACCGATACACCGCTGCACGTTCATACACGCCTGAGTCAGACCCGCATACTGCGTCGTGGAAGAGTTGGTGACGTCGACCTCCGTCAACGCCACATCCACCCCCAGGGCGGCGAAACTCGACAGCGTCTGCTGGAAGTTGCCCGGCAGGGAACTACCACCGGTGAAGTGCGTCTGGAAACCCACACAGTCAACCGGCACCCCCCGGGACTTGAAGTCCTGGATCATCCGGTAGACGCCCTGCGTCTTCGCGTAACTCCAGTTCTCGATGTTGTAGTCGTTGTAGCAGAGCTTCACCCCCGGATCAGCCGCCCGCGCGGTCCTGAACGCGACCTCGATCCAGTCGTTGCCGGTGCCCTGCAGGTTCGACTGCCGACGGCTACCGTCCTCGTTGAACGCCTCGTTCACCACATCCCACGCGGCGAGCTTGCCCTTGTAGTGCGCCATCACCCCGTTGATGTGGTTGATCATCGCACTACGCAGGGCGCTACCGGACAGACGTTGCATCCAACCCGGCTGCTGCCCGTGCCAGGCCAGAGTGTGACCCCGCACCTGCATCCCACGCTGCGTGGCCCAGTTGTAGATCTGATCCCCGGCGGAGAAGTTGAACTGGTTCTGGTTCGGCTCCGTCGCGTCCGGCTTCATCTCGTTCTCGGCGGTGACCATGTTGAACTCACGCGCCGCGATCGTCGTGTAGGTGGAGTCACCCAACCTGCTGCCGGCGATGGCCGTACCGAAATACCGACCCGACTGCGCCGCCGCGGCGCCCAGAGTGGTCGCGGCGGCGTTGGCGTTCGGGACCATGACCGTGATCGTCAACGCGGTGACCATGCTGGCCGCGCCGGCGAGGAAGACTCTGCCGATCGGCGATCGTTTCCGCCAGGTATTGCCATGATGCACAGGCGGGATCTCTGCCATCATGGCCTCCTTTCTGACTGATGTCCGGATTGCCCGACCGTCGCGGCGACCCGAACATATACGAGGGTGTCGATGTCTCGCCGATGTTGCCAGATCGTTGCCGGCGCGGCAATGTTTTCCGAAAACCTTCCGGAAGATGAAGCGGACAATCCGGCTCACCGGCGGATCGGGCCGTGATCCACCTGGGGACGGGAACTGGTTCACCAGCCCTGGTCAAGGCGCTGCTGCCGATCGGGATCCGACCATCCGTCCCAGGGGTCACCAGCTCACGGCCGGACCCTGGACACCCCGGACAGCCCGGACACGCTGCCGGCTGAGCGGCGCGTTCCGGATCCGTTTCGGCTCACCGAACAGGGGCCTCGCTGCCGCATGTCAGCAGCTCAACGCGGCAGATAGGCCGGAGGCACCAGCATGCGAGCCACACCGCGACGATCGCTGGCGATCCGCTTCCACTCAGGTTGGCCGGCCCACAGGCGTCAGGCCGATGATCCTCGGGCGGGCACCGTCAGGACGCCGCGAGCAGCCGAATCTCACAGTGGACGCCGCTGGCCTTGGTGAGGCGCCCGTCCCCGGTCACGAGCGGGCAGGCCAGCAACTCCGCCACCGCGACATAAGCCGCGTCGTACGCCGTGACATTGCCCCGCAACTGCCACATCCGGTCAAGCAGCATGGCGACGCCAACCTCGTCGATGACCAGCGAGGGCAGGGTGTCGATCGCCTCCTGAGCCCGAGCAAGACCGAGTTTCCCCCCGAGGACCTTGCCTCTGATCACCGACATGACCTCGACCAGCAGGTGTCTCGGCGCCGCCCAGTGCGGATCTCCGGCCAGTTCCGCCCGCGACGCGTCGCCAACTGGCCCGTCGTCGACCAGGGCGTCGGCCAGAACCGACGCGTCCACGACGATCATGCGGCGCTTCCCCATGGTCCGCGCTGCTCCCGCTGGTCATTCAACTCGGCTGCGCTCTCCCCCGGCAGGGAGCGAGTACCGTCCGATCGGCCGGCGAAGCGGTCAAGGGCCGCCGTGTTGCGTAGTCGTCGAGCCTGCGTCTCCACCAGCTCCAGCAGGTACGCCTGGAGTGACTGCCCGCGTGCCTTGGCCTGGGCCGCCAGGGCGTCTCGCACCTCTTCCGGCACGTCCCGAATCTGGAGAGCGACCATGCATTCATTATGCATGCAGCATCACTTGCTCGCCAGGAAAGATCCGAAGCTTCGATCAACCGGTTCGCATGACGACTGCGGCATGGCGAAGAACCGCAGGTCAGAGAAGTCCGTGGGCCGCCAGGGACTCGAACCCTGAACCTATGGATTAAAAGTCCACAGCTCTGCCATTGAGCTAGCGGCCCGCGTGCGTCAGGTTACCCGACGCCGAGGGGTGAGATCCGAACAGTTCCGGTCAGTGCTGAACGGGCCAACAGGTTCCGCACGGCCAGCACGGCGGCCCATCGGATGCTCAGCATACGTACCGATGAGATCCCAGCGTGACGGCGGACCCGGCCGCCCGGGAGGCTGCTCGGGGGGCTGGGTCCGCCGTTGTTCGCGGCCGGTTGTCCGGCCGGGGTCCCCGGCGGCAGGGCTGGTGGGACGTCGCCCTGCCGCCGGGCACTCCCGTCGTCAGAACTGGTAGCCGACGGAGGTGATGTTGGCCTGCACGGCACTCTCGGTGGCGTCGGTGGGGTAGCCGATGGCCACGGCGCCCTCGAAGAAGTAGCCCTTGCCGTTCGGGCTGTTGTCACCGCCGGTGCCCAGCAGGATCGAGTTGCCGATCTTCATCGGCGAGTACCCGTTGGACGGCAGCGGTCCGGAGAAAGGTCTGGTCAGGCCGCCGCTGTTGGCGTTGCCGTACTTCAGGGTGAAGTTCGTCGTGCCGTTCTCCTTCAGCCAGGCGCTGACGAACGGGAGATGCACGCCCTGGTTGTTCGGGTCCTTGTTGGAGCCGGTGTTGGTGTGGAACATGCCGTTCTCCAGATCGGCCTCCACCCAGGGGCCGGTGCCGACGCAGGGGTTGTTTCCCCAGTCCCCGAACCAGCAGGCGGTGCCCCAGTAGATCGCGGCCATCGTGCCGTTGCCGGCGTCGGTGTGGTTGTTCACACCGCTGCCGTAGTCGAAGCAGCAGTATCCGCTGGTGTAGTTCGACGAGGTCACCATGTACATGCCCTCCGGCTGCGCCCCCGTCGGCACGCCCTTGGCGTTGTCGACCCGGTAGCCCATGCCCGGGTCGATCTTGACGCCGTACACCCGGTGTCCGCCCGCGGTCAGCGGGAGGGCCTTGGCGTTCGCCGGGCTGTCCGAGCCGTTCGGCCCGCTGCCCTTCCACAGACCACCCCAGGAGACCGGCAGGTCGTTGTGGTACGCGGTCTGGTCGTAGATCTTGGTGATCGTGCAGGACGTGTTCGCGCAGAACGTGTCCTGCGTCGCACCGTTGGCGTAGCCGCCCGCGGACAGCACGCCGATGTCCCGGTACGTCTTGTCCGACGCGCGCTGTACCTGGTAGAGCGGCCCGTTGTAGGCGGCGTACAGCGCCCGGACGGTGCTGTGCGCGGTTCCACACGGCGTGCCGCCGGCGGCGTACAGGTCACAGGGCAGCGCGGTGACCGGCGGGGCGGACGTCGGCGGGGCACTCGTCGGCGGGGCGCTCGTGGGCGGCGCGCTGGTCGGCGGGGCGCTCGTGGGCGGCGCGCTCGTCGGCGGGGCACTGGTCGGCGGGGCGCTGGTCGGCGGCGGGGTCACCGGGCCGTTGCACAGGACGCCGTTGAGGGCAAAATCCGTGGGTACGGGGTTGCCGCCGGTCGCGGAGCCGTTGAAGCCGAAGTTCGTGTTCCCGCCGGCGGGGATGCTGCCGTTGTAGGAGAGGTTGGTCGCGGTGACGGCGCCGCCGGACTGGGTGATGGTGGCGTTCCAGTACTGGGTGATGGTCTGGCCCCCGCTGAACGACCAGGTCAGTCGCCAGTTGCTGATCGCGTCGCCGAGGTTGTTGATGATGACGTTGGTGTTGAAGCCGCCGGGCCAGGACGAACTCACGGTGTAGTTGACCGAGCAGCCCGTCGCGGCCTGGGCCGATCCGACGGTGACGGCTCCGTACACTCCGACCACGGCGGCCATCCCAGCCGCCAGCCAGAGCCGATTTCTCGGTTTCATGGAACTCCTTAGGTGTCGTTTCCGCGGTGCTGGCATGGTCAGCCGCAGGACAGGGTCGAGGGGGCGGTGTTGGTGCTGCCCGAGTTGGCCAGGAAGCCGAAGGTGGTGGACTGGCCGGGGCCGAGCGAGCCGTTGTAGCTGACGTTGGTGACCGTCACGTCGGCTCCGGTCTGGGTGTACGTGCCGTTCCACGCCTGGGTGATGGTCTGCCCGGTGGGGAACGTCCAGCGGACCGTCCACCCGGTCAGGGTGGAGTTACCGCTGTTGGTGACGGACACCTCGCCCTGGAAGCCTCCGGACCAGGAGTTGATGACCCGGTAGCTGGCGGTGCATCCGGAACCGGGCCCCGAGGTGGTCGGCGGGGTGCTGGTGGGCGGTGCACTCGTGGGCGGCGCCGTCGTCGGCGGAGCGGTGGTGGGCGGCGCGGTCGTGGGTGGCGCGGTGGTGGGCGGTGCGGTCGTGGGCGGTGCGGTGGTGGGTGGCGCGGTGGTGGGCGGTGCGGCCTGGACTCCGGCCGCGGCCATCACGGCCTGGGCGCCGGACGGCCAGTTGTTGTTGGTGACCGTGACGTTCCCGGAGACGGTGTTGCGGTGGTCGCCGTTGGTGACGTCCGTGCCGCCGTTCGTGGACCAGTTGTTGGTCAGCCTGAGGTCACCGGTGTTGTTCCCGCCCTGGTAGTTGGCGTGCGCCATGCTGCCGATGGAGGAGAACACGTTGTTCGTCGTGTTGTAGTAGCGGGAGCCCTCGTCGAAGTAGAGCCCGAAGTACCCGTTGGTCCGCAGGCAGTAGTTGCCGCTGATCGTCGCGCCCTGGTTGGCCGACAGGGTGTAGATGCACGCTCCGTCATTCATCTGCTGCATGACGTCGTGTACGTAGTTGCCGGTCACCTGGTAGTTCGACGCCGTGGTGGCCGTGCTGTAGCGGGGCTGGTAGTTGTACAGCCCTCGGTTCTGGTAGTCGTTGCTGCCGCCGGCGTCGTTGGCGCCCCATCCGTAGCCGACCCCGATACCCAGGTACGGCAGGTTGTAGATCTCGTTGTGCGTGATGGTCGCGTTGGTGACGTACGTCGGCAGGAACGAGGTGATGCCCCGGTAGTCGAGGCCGATGTCGTGGACCACGTTGTTGCTGAAGGTGAGGTCGCGGTTGACCATCCGCGAGTCGCTCGGGTGGTGCGCGTCGGCCTGCACCCCGCCGGCCACTACCGCGCCGGCCGAGTTCCGCTGGAACACCGAACGGGTGACCGTGATGGAGCTGGCGCCCAGTCCGACGCCGGTGCCGTGGGCGTTGGCGTCGTTTCCGATCCCCATCGCCGTCTGGCCCAGGTTGACGAACTGGTCCTCGCTGAAGGTGATGTTGTTCGCGGCGGACACCTGGACCGCGCCGGGCATCTGGTTCCAGTGCGGTCGGGCCGCCTCGAACTGGGTGCAGCCGAAGTTGCAGGAGCCGAAGCCGGGCCACGACCAGTTGCCGGAGATGTACGACCCGGTCTGCTGGTCGACGAAGCCCTGGTTGCTGCTGGGGCCCAGCCAACTGGTGCCGGTGAACGTGATTCCGGAGAACGCGATGTGGTGCGCGGGCGAGGCGTACGAGCCGCCCACCTGCACCAGGGATTGCAGCAGCGGGAACTCCACGTCGACGCTGCTCATGTTCTCCCCCGACCGGGGGATGTAGTAGAGCGTGCCGGTGCCGGTGTTGACGTACCACTCACCGGCCGAGTCGAGGAACTCGTAGGCGTTCTCCAGGTACATCGGTCCGGCCCGGTAGGGGCTGGTGAACGTGTCGTAGCCGAACCCGTTGTTGTTCCACGCCGGCTGCTTCATGGTCATCATGCCGCCGCTGATGCTCTGCACCGGCGAGTACCGGTCGGTGAACGAGTTGATCGCCTCGACCTCGACCCGGCTCTGGTTGGCAAGGTTGTTCAGGTAGTTCAGGTTGCTGTTGGTGAACCGCAGGCCGGTGCCGGAGGCGGTGAAGTCCGACCGGTTCACCTGGGTGCGTGCCCGGGTTGCCAGCGCGCCGTTGACGTACAGCTGCCGGGCCTCCAGCCCGGTCCCGACGCTGGCCCGCCAGATGTTCTTGCCGGAGTCCGCCACGGACCAGCCGGTGACCTGCTTCGCACCGCTGATCGTCGGGCGCGCGCCCGGGGCGGCCTGCCAGCGCACGGTGTGGCCGTTCGTACCGGAATCCGCAGATGTGAACGTTAACACCGAAGGAGTCCGGTAAACCCCGTCGGAGAGTTGTACGACGATATCGTCCGACATGCCGGCGACCAGTGCCCGGACCGCCGCCTGCGCGCCCGAGAGCGAGCATGGCTCGGCGGCCGAGCAGGTGCTACCGGTGCCGGATGGCGAGACGTAGATGGTGGTGGCGGCCGCCTGGGCGGCGCCGGCCATGGCGACGACGCCGGCCACGAAAACGGTGGCGGCGGCGACGCCGGCCAGCACCGATCTCCGGGACGGTTGACGGGGTAGCTGCACCGGGGCTCCTAACCTGAATGACTGGGCCAGCGGTGCGGGGCGCGGCATGGCCACCGTCCGACCTGGCGGGTGTCCCGGTTGCCCTGACCGGAAAGAGTACGATTCATCTGGCAGCCCGGGTGCCAGACATCCTGCGCACTAACCACTCATGGATACCAGTCAATCTTGTCGCGCGCAAGCACGAACAGACCGGTCTTCAGCCCGGGGCCCCGGGTCCGAACAGGGCGACCGCGGGCGATTAGAGGTGAATGGCCGGGCTCAGTGCCGGAACCCGCACGTAGATAGGCGGGCTTAATCCCAGGAGACCCGCTGCTTCGGCGTCGGGACCTCCGGATCGGCCGGCCCGGTGGCGCCGATCGGTGCCAGGACCACCGTCGGGCCCGGGTCGGCGACGATCGGACCGAGGGCCGCCTCCACGGCCTCCGGTACGTCACCGGTCCACGACACGTCGCCGGTCCAGGTTGTCGCGCCCCGGTCGGCGTGCGGGACCGAGGCCCGTCGCCGGACTCCCGTTCCAGCCACCCGGTGCTGGGGCGGTCGCGGCAGCAGCAGGAGTACGAACGCCAGCAACGTCACGGCGACGATCGCGTCCAACCAGTAGTGGTTGCCGGTGGACACCACCACGGTGAGGGTGAGCAGCGGATGCAGCAGCCAGAGCCACCGCCACCGGCCACGGGTGGCGACGATCAGCGTCACCGCCACCGCGACGGCCCAGCCGACGTGCAGGGACGGCATGGCCGCGTACTGGTTGGACAGGGTGTCGCTGCTCGGCGAGCCGTACACGGCCGGTCCGAAGATCCGGCCGGTGTCGACCATGCCGGTGGCGGTCAGCATGCGTGGCGGGGCCAGCGGCATGAGCACGTGCAGCACCAGCGCCGCCGCGGTCAGGCAGGCGAGCATCCGGCGGCTCCACCGGTAGTGGGTGGGGCGCCGCAGGTACGTCCAGACCAGGCACAGGGCGGTGGCCGGGAAGTGGACGTAGGCGTAGTACATGTTGGCGGCCCGCACCAGCGGTCGGTGATCGATGATCAGGTGTTGTACGGCGACCTCGGTCGGCAGCCCCAGGTGACGCTCGATGTCCCAGACCGTCCAGGCGTTCGCGATGGCTTCCGTCACATGGCTGTCGACCGCGAACCGGCCGATCTTGTACGCCAGGAACAGCACCGCCACCAGCAGCACCTCCCGGACCGCGGCCCGCAGCCGTGGTCTGGCCCGGGTGTCGCCACCCGTCCCCACCGTCCGGTCGGTCCCGACCGCTTCCCCCACCGTCCGGTCGCGCACCAGGCTCAAGGCCGATCCCCTCCGATCAGGGCCCCCAGGATGGGATCATGACGGTGTTCCCCCCGTTGACCGCCAACGGGACCGGCCGTCACCTCGCCCCCGGGGTGCTCGACGGTCCCTGCTCAGCCCGTCCGCCACGCGCGGCCGAAGGTCGACCGGGCGGGCGGTGCCGGCGCCCACCCCGGCCGACCAGCACGGTGTGGGCACCTGATCAACTTAGTCGGACCGGGCAACCCGCGTGGTCCCGCCACCGTCCCGGTCAGGCCGACGGTCGAGGTTCCGGGCCGAGCGCCCGACCGGGACACCCGTGGCGACACCGACCGGGGCAGCGACGCCGACCGGGGCAGCGGCCGGCGAGCCGGCTACGGCCGGGTCGTCGGGAGCGCCGGTCGAGGGCCCCCGGTCCGGCAGGTCCAGACTGGTTCGCAGGGTGATCTGCTTGAGCAGCAGCGCCGCCAGCAGACCGACCACCGCGACGGCGGCCGAGATCAGGAAGATGTGCCCGGTGGCGTCGCCGTACGCGGCCCGCACGATGTGCAGGATCGGTGCCGGCAGCGAGCCGAGGTTCAGCGTGCTGGAGCCCTCCGAGGCGGCGGGCGGGACGCCGAGCGCGGTCAGGTCATGGGTGATCCGGTCGGTGACCCGGTGCGCCAGCACCGCGCCGAGGACCGAGACCCCGACCGCGCCGCCCAGCGAACGGAAGAATGCCACAGTCGCGCTGGCGGCACCGATGTCGCGCAGCGCCACCGTGTTCTGCACAGCGAGTACGAGGTTCTGCATGGTCATGCCGACGCCCGTACCGACCAGGAACATGCCCGCGCCGACGTAGACCAGCGAGGTCTGGTGGTCGATCGTGCTGAGCAGCCCGAACCCGCCGACCAGGACGATCATGCCGGTGATGACGTACGGCCGGATCCGGCCGGTGCGGGTGATGAACTGCCCGGACACGATCGAGGCGACCAGTACGCCGGCCATCAGCGGGATGGTCAGCAGCCCCGCCTCGGTGGGGCTGTAGCCACGGCCGATCTGGAAGTACTGCCCGAGGAAGACCGCGCCGCCGAACATGGCCATGCCGACCGCGAGACTGCCCAGGATGGCCAGCGCGGTGGTGCGTTGCCGGACGATCTTGAGCGGTACGACCGGCTCGGCGGCGCGGGACTCGACGTACCCGGCGAGGGCGAGCAGCAGCAGCGAGCCGCCGACCATGGCGGCGGTCTGCCAGGAGAGCCAGCCGAACGAGCTGTCGACGAACGAGACCCAGATGAGCAGCAGGCTGACGCCCGCCGCGATGAGGCCGGCGCCCAGGTAGTCGATCTTCACGTTCTCCCGCCGCAGGGTGGGCAGGTGCAGCGTGGCCTGGAGCACGATCAACGCGACGATCGCGACCGGTACCCCGACGAAGAAGCACCAGCGCCAGCCGAGCCAGGAGGTGTCCACGATGAGGCCGCCGAGCAACGGTCCACCCACGGTGGCCAGGGCCATCACCCCGCCGAGATAGCCGTTGTACCTGCCGCGTTCCCGGGGCGGGATCATCGCGGCGATGGCGACCTGGACCAGCGCCTGGAGGCCGCCGACACCGATGCCCTGGAACGCGCGGGCGGCGATGAGCTGGCCGGCGCTCTGGCTGAAGCCGGCGATGGCCGAGCCGGCGATGAAGACGACGATGGCGATCTGGACCAGCGCCTTCTTGTTGAACAGGTCGGCGAGCTTGCCCCAGATCGGCGTGGTGGCGGTCGCCGTCAGCAGGGTCGCGGTGACCACCCAGGTGTACTGGGTCTGCGAGCCGTTCAGCGAGCCGATGATCCTGGGCAGCGCGGTGGAGACCACGGTGCTGCTCAGCATGGCGACGAAGAGCACCAGCAGCAGGCCGCTCAGCGCCTCCAGGGTTCGCCGGTGACTCATCGGTTCCACGTCGCCTCCCGCACAGATGGTTGCCTCGTGCAAGTTTCCACGGATCTTGCCCTATGGGCAACTTTGCCCAGTGAGAACCGCATCACCCGGCCGTAGACTGCCGGACGTGGTGGCGACCGTGGGGCTCCGGGAGCGGAAGAAGGCCGCGACGCGGCAGGCGCTGCACGAGGCCGCGCTGAGACTCGCCCTCGAACACGGCCTGGACCGGCTCACCGTCGAGGCCATCGCCGACGCGGCGGGTCTCTCCCGGCGGACCTTCTCGAACTACTTCGCCAACAAGGAAGAGGCCCTCCTGCACGCCGACCTCGCCCGGCTACGCGAGTTGATCGAGCTGATCCGGTCCCGGCCGGCCGGCGAGGAACCCTGGACGGCGCTGCGCCGCACCGCCGCACGATTCCTCGCCGACACCGCCGAGGTCGACCCGGACTGGCTGACCCGCCGGCGACTCATCGGCGGTCATCCCGGGCTGGCCGCCCAGCAGATCGCCATGTACGGCGCCGTCGAGCGGGACCTGGCCACCGCGCTCGCCGACCGGACACCGCGCGGGGACGGCACCGAGCTGCGTTCCCGGGTACTCGCGGCCACCTTCCTGGCCGCGCTGCGCGCCGGCACCCTGCACTGGATCGACCACCCCGAACGGTCGCTCGACGAGGTGGTCGAGGACGCCCTGTCGCACATCCACCCGACCTGACCGGCGGCATGGTCCTCAGTGCAGCGCCAGCACCGTCCAGGTCGGGACCAGCGGCCGGACCAGCAGCCGCATCCCCGCCTCGCCCGGCGTACGGTCCGCCTTGCGCTGGTTGCACGGGTAGCACGCGGCGACGGTGTTGCCCCAGGTGTTGCGGCCACCCCGGGAGCGCGGCCGGATGTGGTCGACGGTGGTGGCCGACGCCCCGCAGTAGCCACAACGGTTACCGTCCCGACGCAGCACACCGGAACGGGACCAGGAGGGTCCGGCGGCGTACCGCCAGCGGGTGACCACGTACCGGACCAGCCGCAGCACCCGGGGCACCGGGAAGACCCCGATGAGCCGGTCCGGCTCGGCCTCGTGGATCTCCGCGACCTGACGCAGCAGCATCCGGATCGCGTGTTTCAGCGGGACCCGGTGCAGCGGTCCCAGGTCGGCGTTGAGTACGAGTACGGCGGTCACCGGGCCCTCCCTTCGTCGTCGGCCGGGGCAGCACCCCGGGTCAGCGACCCCGGGCGGGCGGCTTGCGGATCAGCGGGCTCGGGGTCGGCGGATCGGTCCCCGCGAACCGGACCGGGAGCGGGCTGCCCCACCCTGTCTCCCGGCCCGGTTCCCCCCGTTCCCCCGCGAGGCCTATAAATCGATGCAGGTCATTGTCTCGTGATATGAAAAAACCGCCCTACCGTGGTTCCGGGTGGGCGGCTCGACGCTTGGTGCGTGCGCTATGCGCACCACCGCCGCGACCGCTCGTGCCACCGGTCCGCGCAGCATGCAGCCGTGCCGACCAGCGACCAACCGACCGGCGACCATCGCGCCGAACCGCTCGTCCGCTCGCACAACACCGTGCGCCCCCCGTTTTTCCCTCGTTGACCTTGCTCGATCACCGTACGACCGTCCCGCGGCCGGAGCAATCGCATTTCCGATCCAACCGGAGAGGATCATCTCCACAGATCAGCCATTGACGGAGCCGAGCACACTCACAGCATGAGTAACGACCAGGGCTTCGGCCCGAACATCCCCGACGTTCCCGGCGGCCCGTCCCGGCACCTACCGATCGGGTCGATACATCCGACCGGGCCGCTCACCGACCGCCCGCGACTCAAGAAGTACGTCGCCATCGCGGCGATCGCGACGCTGGTGCTGCTCTGCGCCGGCCTGACCGTGATCGGCGCGCTCCAGTAGGCGGTCCCCCGACGCCGGCGAGGACGACCACCCCGGCGCCAACGACCCGCCAGGCTCAACGCCGCCTCCGGTCCTGCGTCGGGCCCGAACCAGGGCTCGGCGCGTCGTCACCAGCGCAGGTCGGCCCAGGCGATCCGGGTGGTGTGCCGGCGCAACACCCGGCGGGCGAGCTGTTCCAGCAGCCACGGCCCGACCACCTCGGCGCGTTCGTAGCCGAGCAGCCGGCCCCAACGCCCGGCGGTGACGATCGCGGCCACCACCTCCTCGCGACCGTCCGGACGCCGCTCGGTGACCAGATCGGCGACCCGACCCAACTCGTTGCCGTCGGCGTCCCGGACCACCCGACCGAGCAGGGCACCGACCCGCAGTTCCTCAGGAGGCATGGGAGGACCCCGGGATGCGGTCGATCACGTGGTCGCGCAGCCAGACCTCCAGCGCCGGGTCGGGCAGCAGTTCCCGCCGTACCCGCAGGTTGACGGCGCTGTTCACCTCGGCGACCTCCGCCATGTCGATCCGGATGGGTCCCCGCTCGGGGTCGGCCGCGAGCCGGCGCGCGACGGAGCCCAGCCAGTTGCCCAGGCCACCGCCGATCCGGGCGCCGAGCGCCTGCTGGCCGACCAGCAACGCCGCCACGTACGGCCGGCCGTCGTCGTCGAGGGCCAGTTCCAGGTCGTCCACCTTGCCGACGGGTTCACCGTCGCTGTCCAGGATCTGCCGGTCGAGCAGGTCGAAGCCGATCAGCATGTCAGCCGCCTCCCATCCGGGTGCCGATCATCAGCGGGATCGCGGCGACCGCCGCGACGAGCACGATGACCAGATAGAGCATTCCGAAAGCGTTGGCCACCGGTCCGTTGACCCGCCGGCCCAGATAGCCCCGGTCGTTCGCCACCACCAGGATCGGCAGGTACGTCAGCGGCAGCGCGACCGCGCTGAACACCAGGGTGTACTCGGTGAGTTGGATCGGGTCGATCGTGGTCAGCAGCACGCCCACCCCGACCAGGATGCCGATCATCACCACCACGTGGAACCGCGCGGCCTCGTGCGGTCGGCGCAGCTTGCCCCACGACCAGCCGAAGTACTGCGCCACGGTGTAGCCGGTGGACAGCCCGGTCTCCATGGCCGCGCCGAAGGTGGCCGCGAAGAAGCCGAGGATCGCGGCGGCCAGCCCGAGCTTGCCCAGCGAGACCGCCACCGGCATGGCCACCTGGGAGAGCGCGTCGACCGAGGTGGACAGCGGGTGGAACAGGGTGGCCGAGGTGGCCATCAGCGCGAAGGCGAGCAGTCCGCCGAGCGGAAAGCCGAGGAACACGTTCACCCGGCTGGTGATCAGGTCCCTGGTGGTCCACCGCTCCTCCACGCCACCCGAGGAGAAGAAGAACACCTCGTACGGGGTGAGCGCCGAGGCGAACAGGGCCACCGCCAGGAACCAGTAGGTCCCCCAGTCCTCACCCTCGGTCGGCCCGGGGTGGCTGGCCTGCCGCCACAGCTCGCCGGCGTCCGGGCCGAGGTGCCACAGCGCGATCAGGAAGACCACCAGGGTCAGCCCGGTGATCCCGAACAGGTTCTCCAGCAGGCTGAACTTGACCCGCCACAGCGCGACCCAGAGCACCACCGCGACCACCGGCACCCAGAGCAGGTAGTTGACGCTGGTGGCCAGTTGCAGGGCCAGGCCGACACCGCCGATCTCGGCGCCCAGGGTGAGCACCGTGACCAGCAGCGAGCCGGCCAGGTTGGCCAGCGCCACCCGGGGCCCCAGCCGCTCGCGTACCAGATCGAAGACCGGCCGGCCGCTCACCACGGTGACCCGGCCGGCCATCTCGGCGTACACGCAGATGCCCACGATGCCCACCAGGAGCACCCACGCGTGCGCGAGGCCGAACCGGGCTCCGGCCTCGGCGTTCGCCACGATGTCGCCGATGTCGACGAAGCCGCCGATGGCGGTGAGGATGCCCAGGGCGATGGCGAAGAACCGCTTCATCCCGGCCTACCCGTGCGCCGTACGGAAGTCGTCGAGCCGGTCGGCCAACTCGGCCAGCCCGTCGACCGCGCGTCGCAGCGCCGCGTCGTCGGTGGCGCCCGCCGCGTCGCCGAGCAGGACGGTGGCGCTGGCCAGCAGCGGCACCAGGTCGTCCCGCAGCGCCCGGGCCCGCTCGTCCGGCGGCGGCTGCGCGGCGAACTTACGGTTCGCGCCGGCCAGCGCCTTCGCCGCGTCGTCGAAGGCGACCTGGGTGTACGTCGGGAAAGCCTGCCCGGCGAGTTCCTGGCGCGCGGCCAGCCAACCGGTACGCACGGCGTCGTGAGTGGCCTGGGCGACCTGCACGGCGCTCCGGTGGTAGTCGCCGTAGTCGGGCGGTCGGGACGCCTGGTACGCGAACCCCGCCCACATCAACGCCACCGCCGCGACAGCGGCCGTGATCCTTCCCCCTCGACGCATGCCGAGGGCTATACCCAGGCCGTCGCGTCCCGACGCATCGTCAGGGAGCGATCCCGGCGTGCCGCCCCCGACACGCCGGGTGCGATCACTCCCCGGAGCCGGGTTCGGCGAGCTTGCCGTGCAGTTTGGCCTTGATCGCGTCCGGGACCAGCCGGCCGCCGGCGACCTGGACCTTGTTCAGGAACGAGCCGGCGACGACCTTCTCCTCGCCCTTCATCATCGCCTCGAAGCCCTGCCGGGCCACCTCGGCCGGATCGTCCTTCTTCTTGGCCAGCCTAGTGTCCTCCAGGTCCGCCCGCTCGAAGAACTCTGTGTCGGTCGGGCCGGGCATCAGCGCGGTGACCGTGACGTCGGTGTCCTTCAGTTCCTCGCGCAGCGCCTCCGCGAAGGACTGCGTGAACGATTTCGAGGCGTTGTAGACCGCCTGGTACGCGCCCGGCATGGTGGCCGCGATCGAAGATGTGAACAGCACCCGCCCGGCGCCCCGGGACACCATGTCCGGCACCACCCGCTTGGCCAGGTGGACGGTGGACCGGCAGTTCAGGTCGACGATGGCCAGTTCGTCGCGCAGGTCGGTCTGCCGGGCGAAGTCGCCGTCCTGACCCACCCCGGCGTTCAGCGCGATCGCCTCGACCGGACGACCGGTGTCACGGATCTCCCGGTAGAGCCGCTCCACCCCGTCGTACGTGGTGAGGTCGGTCCGGACCGGTGTGACGCTCGCGGTACCGTCCCGGCGCAGGCTGTCCACCGCCGTGTCGAGTTCGGCGTCCTCCGCGGCGACCACCAGGTCGTAGCCGTGCTCGACGAACTGCTTCGCCAGCTCGTACCCGATGCCGCTGGACGCCCCGGTCACCACCGCGAGCGGCCGACCGGCCGAGGAGTTGTCCATTGGTGTCGCCCTCCGCTGCTCGAAACCCGGCGCGGACCTCGCGCCGGTCTCCTCGTCTCGTGCCCCGACATCGATGCGTTAATCACGGCCGACCGTGCGGATCGATGCGTTCGACGCGCAAATTCCGACATGCGTTCGACACGCCGGTGACCTGCCGACAGCGAGGCGTGACCTTCCGTAGCATTCCGCCATGGTGACGGCCGGGATGCGCGGGACCACGGCGGGGGACGACCAGACGGCGGCGGACGAACAGACCGCGGCGGACGACCAGACCGCGGCCGAGGAGCAGAGCGCGGCGGCGACCTCGGCGGAGGACGGCGCGCTACCGGAACTCGCCGACCGCGCCTGGCTGCACCACGCCACCGCGTTCGCCCACACCAGCTTCTGGGCGGTGGCCCGCCGGCTGCCCCAACTGGTCCGCGAGGCGATCGCGCTGGCCTGGACGACCAGCCGCCGGGACACCGTCGCGTCGATCGGGTTCAACGTCGCGGCCGGGGTGATGACCACGTTCGGCCTGCTGGCCACGAGCAGCGTGCTGCGACAGCTGTTCGCCGCAGGCCCCACTCCGGACCGGGTCCGGGCCGCCGCTCCGGCGCTCGGCGTCGCGGCGTTGGCGGTGACCATCCGAGGCGGGCTGGGCATCGCCGCCGGTTGGGCGCAGGCCCGACTCACCCCACAGATCAACTACGCGGTCGAGCAACGGATGTTCGGTGCCACCACGGCGGTCGACCTGGCCGCCTTCGACGACGCCGGGTTCGCCGAGGAGATGGACCGGGCCCGCAACCGCGGGATGAGCGAGGCGGCCTCGATCGTCGACCACACCGTCAACCTCAGCACCGGGCTGGCCGGTGTGGTGGCCACCGCGGCGGCGGTCGCGGTGATCCAGCCGGTGCTGCTGCCCTGCCTGCTGCTGGCGGCGCTGCCCGAGGCCGTGACCGCGGTCCGGATGGCCCGCCGGCAGTACCTCGCCCGGCTGAGCTGGATCACCATGCACCGCCGGATGTGGATGCTGGCCAACCTGATGGCCAACCGGCACACCGCCGCCGAGGTGCGGGCGTACCAGATGCGGGACTTCCTGCTCGGGGAGTACCGCCGGGTGATGGGCATCGGGCGACGCGCGCAGCTACGGCTGGTACGCGCGCAGACCTGGACCCGGATCGGCGGCGCCAGCGCCACCGGACTGGCCAGTCTCGCCGTGTACGTCGTCCTCGCGTCGCTGCTGCTGGACGGCGCTGTCGCGCTGGCCGCCGCCGCCACCGCGCTGCTGGCGTTGCAGACGGCCCGGTCCAGCCTGAGCACCACAGTGCACGCCACCAACTCGCTGTACGAGGACGCGCTCTACTACCAGGACTTCCTGGACTTCCTGGACCGGGCGCACCGCCGGACCAGCACGGGCGGTCAGCACCCGGTGACCGGCTTCGACACCATCGAGCTGGACCGGGTCAGCCTGCGCTATCCGGACACCGACCGGCCGGCGGTGGCGGAGGTGAGCCTGGAGCTGCGCCGGGGGCAGGTGATCGCGCTGGTCGGCGAGAACGGCTCGGGCAAGACCACGCTGGCCCGGCTCATCGCCGGGCTCTACCGGCCCACCGGCGGGACGATCCGTTGGGACGGGATCGATGCGGAGTCGATCGACCCGTACGCCCTCGCCGGTCAGGTGGCGGTGATGACCCAGGACTGGTGGAAGTTCCCGTTCACGGCCGGGCAGAACATCTCCGTCGGCCGGCACGACCGAGCCGGTCGGACCGGTCCGACCGTCGAGGAGGCGGCCCGGTCCGCCGCCGCGCACGACATGATCGAGAGCCTGCCGCACGGCTACCGGACGCTGCTGGACCGCGAGTTCAAGGACGGCCACGACCTCTCCGGCGGCCAGTGGCAGCGGTTGGTCGCGGCGCGCGGCATCTACCGGGAGGCCACGCTGCTGATCTGCGACGAGCCGTCGGCCGCGCTCGACGCCCGCGCCGAGCACGCGCTCTTCCAGCACCTGCGTCGGCGGCCCGACCGCACGGTCGTGCTGATCACCCACCGCCTGGCCAACGTCCGGCACGCCGACCAGATCTTCGTGCTGCGCGAGGGCGAGTTGGTCGAGCGGGGCAACCACGACGAGCTGATGGCCGCGGACGGGCTGTATCGGGAGCTGTTCGACCTCCAGGCCAGCGGATACCTCGAGCAGCCGATGCGGTGACCGTTCGCCGGCACCCCGTCCGGTGGCCCGGTGAGCGGTCCTCCCGTGGGTACTCCGGGGCATGCTTCGCGTACCGCTAAAGGCGTTGCCCGGCCGTGGAACCCCACCTACCGTGCGTCCGCACTTCCTCGTCTGAAAGGCACCGTCATGGGCTACACCCTGCTGGCCGGGACCCGGGCGCCGGTCCGGGTCTGGACCGACCCGTACGCCATCGAGGCCGAGGCCGCCCGGCAGCTCCGGAACATCGGCCAGCTCCGCTGGGTGGACGGCGTCGCGGTGATGCCGGACGTCCACTACGGCAAGGGCGCCACCGTGGGCTCGGTGATCGCGATGCGTTCGGCGATCTCCCCGGCCGCCGTGGGCGTGGACATCGGCTGCGGGATGTCCGCGGTGCGTACCTCGCTGACCGCCGCCGACCTGCCCGACGACCTCGGCCGGCTGCGTGGCGCGATCGAGGCGGCCATCCCGGTCGGCTTCACCGCGCACGACCGGCCGGTGGACCCGCGTCGGGTACGCGGGCTGGAGCAGTCCGGCTGGGGCGGCTTCTGGCGCGCCTTCGCCGACCTGACCGGGGTGGCCGCACTGGAGCACCGCGCGCAGCACCAACTCGGCACGCTCGGCGGGGGCAACCACTTCATCGAGGTGTGCCTGGAGCAGGGCGGCCCGGACGACGGGCGGGTCTGGCTGATGCTGCACTCGGGTTCCCGCAACATCGGCAAGGAACTGGCCGAACGGCACATGGCGGTGGCCCGTCGGCTGCCGCACAACGCCGACCTGCCGGACCGCGACCTGGCGGTGTTCCTGGCCGGTACGCCGGAGATGGCGGCCTACCGCCGGGATCTGGCGTGGGCCCAGGAGTACGCCCGGCGCAACCGGGCGGTGATGCTGGCGCTGCTCTGCGGAGTGCTCCGGGACCACCTGCCGCAGGTGCGGTACGACGAGCCGATCTCCTGCCACCACAACTACGTGGCCGAGGAGTCGTACGGCGGGGTGGACGTGCTGGTGACCCGCAAGGGCGCGATCCGGGCCGGCCGGGGTGAGCTGGGCATCATCCCCGGTTCGATGGGCACCGGTTCGTACATCGTGCGGGGGCTGGGTAACACCGACGCCTACTGCTCGGCCTCGCACGGCGCGGGCCGGCGGATGTCGCGGGGTCAGGCGAAGCGGACGTACAGCACGGCCGACCTCGCTGCCCAGACCAGCGGGGTGGAGTGCCGCAAGGACGCCGGGGTGGTAGACGAGATCCCGGCCGCGTACAAGGACATCGACCGGGTGATGACCGAGCAGCGCGACCTCGTCGAGGTGGTGGCGCGGCTGCGCCAGGTGGTCTGCGTGAAGGGGTGAACGCCGATCCGGCTCCCGTGGGCCGGATCGGCGTTTCTTCGAACATGTGTACGAATGACGAGGTAGGCTGGCCGACATGACCAACCTCGCGTACCAGCCTTCGATGCTCGACCTCGACGATGAGCGCGGAGCCCGGTTGGGCACGCTGGCCGGCCGGATCCGCCGGCACCAGTTGACCGACGGCGCCTGGGTCGACCACCTGCCCGGTTGGGTCCGCAGCTCGGACGCCGTGCTGCGGACCCTGCTCACCGACGTCCCGTGGCGGGCCGAGCGCCGCACCATGTACGACGCCGAGGTCGACGTGCCCCGGCTGCTGTGCTGGTACGACGGCCGTGAGCGGCTGCCGCACCCGGTGCTGACCGAGGCGCGCAACCGGCTCACCGAGCACTACCTGTTCGAGCTGGGCGAGCCGTTCGTCACCGCCGGGATGTGTCTCTACCGGACCGGCCGGGACAGCGTCGCCTGGCACGGCGACACCCGGGGCCGCTCGTCGTATCTGGACACCATGGTGGCGATCGTGTCGTTCGGCGAGCCACGGCCACTGCTGCTGCGGCCACGGGGCGGCGGGGAGAGCCGGCGGTTCCCGCTTGGCCACGGCGATCTGGTGGTGATGGGTGGCTCCTGCCAACGCACCTGGGAACACGCCATCCCCAAGACCACCCGCCCGGTCGGTCCCCGGGTCAGCGTGCAGTTCCGCCCGGTCGGGGTCGCCTGACCCGGCTCTCCCGACGACGATTCCCGCGGACCGCCCACGGCGTGGTCGGCCGAGGATGGCGACCTGACTCAGGGGTCCGGGATGCTCTCCCGGGGCAGACCGAGCCGGGCCGCGAGTTCGGCCGCGGCCGGCACCCCCAGTTCCCGATAAAGCTCGTACGCGCGCAGCAGCAGGTCCCGGGCCGAGGGGTCGCCGGCCCGTTCGGCCACCGAGGCGAGCGCCGTGAGGCTCCGGGCCTGGAGCGCGGGCACCTTCTCGTCGGTCCAGTACCGCAGCGATCGGCGGAGCCGGGCCGCCGCCTCGGGGTCGCCCCGCCGGGCGCCGATCTCACCCCGGCTCAACTCGGCCAGAGCCAGTCCCCAGCTGTGCCCATGGGCCCGGAACAGCTCGGCGGCCTCGTCCAGGGTCCGTTCGGCCTCGGCCAGCCGAACGGGATCCGTCGCCAGCGCCTCGCCCAGCGCCCGAAGACTCTGGGCGGCCCCGATCGGGTCGCCAAGCTCCTCGTACAGGGTCGCGGCCCGGTGGGCCGCCTCGGCCGACCCGGCCGGCCAGCCGTTGGTCATGAGTGCCCCCGCCAGCCCGCGCAGCGCGTACGCCTCGGCGAACCGGTCACCACTCAACCGAGCCGTGGCCAACGCCGGACGGATCACCGCGACGGCCGCCTCGGCCCCGCCCTGCTGGCGCAGCGTGAAGCCGAGGTTCGTCAGGCAGAGCGACTGGGCAGACGGCAGTCCGGCCTGGCCCAGTGCCTCCCCCGCCAGCCGCAACTCGGCCTCGGCCTCGACGAGCCGGCCGGTGATCGCGAGGACGAAACCGACGTACCGGCGGCCCAGGGCGGCCCCGGCGGAGTCGCCGAGTTCCTCGGCCAGGGCGATACCGTCGCGCAGCGTGGCCAGCGCCGCGTCCGGGTCGTCGACCTCGACCAGGCAGCTCCCGAGGCCGCGGAGCATCGCCGCCTCGCCCCGGCGGTCGCCGATCCGCCGGCAGGCGTCGAGCGCCACCTGGACCACCCTGCGCCAGTCGGAGTAGTAGGCCCGCAGACCGTAGAAGTCCACGGCGCAGCCGGCCAGGGCCCACGCCGGACCGGCCAACCCCGCGCGGGCGCAGGCCGACACGAGTACGGCGAGGGATTCCCGTTCGGCCTCGAACCACTGCACCGGGACCTGGACGGCGGCCTCCGCCACCCGGGCGTCGGTGACGGCTGCCGCCGCCGGCCGGGCGTCGATGACGGCTGCCGTACCGGCGAAATCATCGAGGTGCAGCCGCTGGCAGTGCAGGCGCTCCCGGACCACCCGGGACAGCCCCAGCCAGCTCTCCGCGGCCCGGCCCAAGGCGGCCCGCCACTCGGTGCGGTCGACGTCCGACTCCGAGCGCTCCCGGGCGTACAGCCGGGTCATCTCGTGGAACCGGAACCGCGGCTGACCGGCCGGGTCGGCGCCCACCGCGTCCAGCAACCGGGCGTCGAGCAGTTCCTCAAGGGCGGCGGCGCCCACCGCCGGCGGGGCGCCCAGCAACACGGCCACCGACCATTCCGGGAACGACGGCAGCCCCAGCTCGCCGAGCAGCAGGAAGGCCCGCGCCGCGGTGGGGGACAACGCCCGGTACGCCAGGTGCAGGCCCGGCCGCACGGCGAGGTCCCCGTGCCGCAGCTCGTCGAGTCGGCGACGCTCGTCGGCCAGTCGCTCGTTCAGGCCACTGATCGTCCAGTGTGGCCGAGCGGCCAGCCGGGCCGCGGCGATCCGTACCGCCAGCGGTAGCCCACCGCAGGCCCGGACCAGCTCGGCGGCGGCCGCCGGGTCGCCATCGGGACGCTCCTGGCCGGCGACCCGGCCCAGCAGCTCGACCGCGGCCGGCAGGGCCAGCGGCCTGAGGTCTATCGAGGTCACGCCGGGCAGGCCGGTCAGGGGCAGTCGACTGGTCACCAGCACGCCGCCGTCGGTGGCCGGCAGCAGGGGCTCCACCTGTCGGTAGCCGGCCGCGTCGTCGAGCACCAGGAGCAGGCGGCGATCCGCCACCCGGGCCCGGAACAGCGCCGCCCGGGCGTCCGTTCCGGCCGGGATGGCCGTTCCGTCCACGCCCAGCATCCGCAGCAGGTGAGCGAGCACCTCGGCCGGATCGGCCGGGTCGTCGGAGCCACCGCGCAGCGCCGCGTAGAGCTGACCGTCCGGGAATTGCCCGTCCAACAGATGTCCGATGTGGATCGCCAGGGCGGTCTTCCCGACGCCGGGCGGACCGGACAGCACCACCAGCCCGGGCGGTCCGCCCGAGCCGAACACGGCCCGGAGCCGGGCGATCTCCTCGGCCCGACCCACGAAGTCGGGCAGATCAGCGGGCAGCTGCCGCCAAGCCACCGCGGGCGCGGGGCGCTCAGCTTGCCCGGGTTGATCGACCGGGTCGGATCGGGCGGTGCGGTTGGCCCAGTAGAGTGTCCGGGCCGCATCGAGGAACTCCTCCCGATCCGATCCGGACAGTCCCAGCGCGGCGGCCAACTGTTCCACGGAACGCGGTCGCGGACTGCGACGCCGGCTCCGCTCCATGTCGGCGATCGACCGGGAACTGATCCCCGCTCGTTCCGCGAGGGCTTCCTGGGTGAGCTGTCGACGGAGCCGGTGACGCCGGAGCAAGAGCCCGAACAGGTCCCCCAAGCCGGACCTCCCCGTTATCAGTCCGCGATTTCACACGTTACATCCGGTGTAACGTCCGGTTCAATGACATGGCGCTTGTAACAGTCACGGGTTCCTATGGACTTCCGGCCGCAACACGCGGCCGGGAGAACGAGGAGGACGCCATGACTCGGACGATCACCGCGCTCGCCGACCGGCTGGTCGGCACCCTCGCGCCGCGGACCACCGCCAGCGCGACCTGCTACGAGATCTCCTGCTTCTGCAGCGGGGTTTACCTGTACAAGAAGCAGTGCTGCGACCTTAAGCCGTGCGGTCCCTGCAACATCGTCTACCGGGGCGGCTGCTGACCGCACAGAAGCCAACGGGGGCACGTCAGGGCCCGTCTGCCGAGCCCTCGCCCGTCCGTCCGGTGATCCGTACGGACGGCGGGCGAGCCGCCCGGCGGACGGGCCCTGACGTCGCCCCACCCTCCCCCACGCCTCAACCCTGGAGAATCGATGGCACTCCTCACCTCGGCCGTGGTCCTGGTTGGACTGCTCGGTCTCGTCAATCTGCTGTTCTGTCTCGGTGTGCTGCGCCGGCTGCGGGAGCACACCACCGAACTGGCCGCGCTGCGCGGCGGCAGCAACTCGGTGGCCGCGCCCGCCGGTACCCCGGTCGGCGAGTTCACCGCCACCAGTGTCGACGGCCGGCCGGTCACCCTCGGCGCGCTCGGCCACCGTCCACTGCTCGGGTTCTTCTCCCCGGGCTGTAGCGCCTGCAAGGAGCGGATGCCCGACTTCATCCAGTACGCCGCGAACCGCCCCGGCGGCCGGGACGAGGTGCTGGCCGTGGTCGCCGGGCCACCCGAGGACACCGCCGAGCTGATCGAGCACCTCCGGCCCGTCGCCACCGTCGTACGGGAATCGGACCAGGGTCCGATCCAGCAGGCGTTCGGGGTCTTCGGCTTCCCGGCCTTCGCCCTGGCGCAGGACGGCAGGATCCTCGCCTCGAACTTCGACCTGCGCCAGGTGACCAGCGAGGACGACGAGCCCGCGGTCGCGGCCGGCTGAGCGCGGGCCATGTCGGTACGTGCGGCCGGGCGGGCTCTGCGGCTCGCCCGGCAGGCCGCGGCGGCGCAGATCGCCGGGTACGCCGCCCTGGCGATCGTCGCGGGGCTCGCGCCCCCGGCCATGGGGTGGCTGACCAAGCTGATGATCGACCGGTTGGCGAGCGGGTCCGTCCGCTGGGCGCAGGTGGTCGCCCTGACCGCCGCACTCGCCGCCGTGGGGGTGGCCACCTCGATGGCCCCGCACGCCACCCGCTACCTGCGGGCCGAGACCGAGCGCCGGGTGCTGCTGCTCGCCACCGCCTCGCTCTACGCCGCGGTGGACCGGTTCGTCGGGCTACGCCGCTTCGAGGAGCCGAACTTCCTGGACCGGATCCAGATCGCCCGGTCGAGCGGTGTGCAGGGACCCGGGATGATGGTGGAGGGCGTCGTCACCTCCCTCCAGGCCGGACTGACCATCATCGCCTTCGCCGGCACCCTGGTCCTGCTCGGCCCGTGGGTGGCCGTGGCCGTACTGCTGGCCGCCGTGCCGGCGCTGCTGTCCGAACTCGCGCTGAGCCGCCGCCGGGCGACGATGATCGCCCAGACAGGCCAGGCGGAACGGCGGGAGTTCTTCTACGCCGGGCTGCTGACGGATCCGCAGGCGGCCAAGGAGATCCGGCTGTTCGGCACCGGCCCGTACCTCTGGCGCCGGATGGCCGACGAGATGCGGTCCATCCAGCGGGCCCGGCGCGGACTGGACCGCCGGGAGCTGGCCACCCAGGGCGGGCTCGCGCTGCTCGGTGCCACGGTGGCCGGTGGCCTGCTGCTGTGGGCGGTCCGGGCCGCCGTCGCCGGCACCCTCACCGTCGGTGATGTGGCGCTGGTGGTGACCGCGGTCGCCTCGATGCAGTCCGCCCTCGCCACCCTGGTCGGCGGGACCGTGGGCGTACACCAGGCACTGCTGCTGTTCGCGCACCACCAGGCCGTCACCGACGCCGAGCCGGACCTGCCGGTCAGTCCGGACCCCCGGCCGGTGGCGCCGCTGCGGATCGGCATCGAACTGCGGGACGTCTGGTTCCGGTACGCCGACGACCAGCCGTGGGTGCTGCGCGGCGTGAACCTGGTGCTGCCGGCCGGCCTCTCGACCGCTGTGGTGGGTCTGAACGGTGCCGGCAAGACCACCATGATCAAGCTGCTCTGCCGCTTCTACGACCCGACCCGGGGAAGCATCCGGTGGGACGGCGTCGACCTGCGTAACCTCGACCCCGTAGCGCTCCGCCGCCGGGTACGCGCGGTGTTCCAGGACGCCATCGCGTACGACCTCACGGCGCGGGAGAACATCGCCCTCGGTGACCTGACCGCCCTGACCGAGGCCGGCCGGGTCGAGGCCGCGGCCCGGCACGCCGGCATCCACGACATCCTGGCCGCCCTCCCGCGCGGCTACGACACCCTGCTCACCCGGATCTTCTTCTCCGAGGCCGACCGCGAGGATCCGGACACCGGGGTGGTGCTCTCCGGCGGCCAGTGGCAGCGGTTGTCGATCGCCCGTGGTCTCGTCCTGGAGCGGCCCGACCTGCTCATCCTCGATGAGCCGAGCGCGGCTCTGGACGCCGAGGCCGAACACGAGGTGCACAGCCGGCTCCGCGAGCACCGCAGCGGGCTGACCGGGCTGCTGGTGTCGCACCGGCTCGGCGTCGTACGTGAGGCGGACCTGATCGTCGTGCTCTCCGACGGCGTGATCGTGGAGAGCGGCAGCCACGAGCAACTGGTCCGCACCGGCGGGCCGTACGCGCGACTGTTCGAACTCCAGGCGGCCGGCTACCGGGCCGCGATCTGAGGAGGTTGTCCGGTGATCCTGCTGCTCGTCTGCGGCACGGCCCTGACGGCGGCCGTCGCCGGCCTGCTGCTGGCCAACCGCCGAGGCTTCGTCATGGTTGCGGTCGACGGGCTGAGCATGGCGCCGGCTCTGCGCCACAACCAGCGCATCCTCGTCCGGCGGGTGCCGTCGACCGCGTTGTGTCGGGGCGACGTCGTGGTCGTCCGGGAGTCGCTGCCGTGCCGTCCCACCGGCCGGACCGGCCGCGATCTCCCGCGCAACCTCGGGACGCCGCGTCCTCGGTACATCGTGAAGCGGGTCGCCGCACTGCCCGGCGACCCGGCGCCGGCCTTCCTCCCGGCCTGGTCCCGCCACCATTCGGGGACGGTCGGTCCGGGCGAACTCGTGCTGCTAGGCGACAACTCCGCGGTCAGTACCGACTCTCGGCAGTTCGGCACGGTGCGGACCGAGCAGGTGCTCGGCGTCGCCCGGCGGCGGATCGACGGCCGCCGGATCCCGCCGGTCCGGTGAACCGGAACCGCTGGCGCCTGGAGTCAACCCGGTCAGCGCCAGCCGGACCCCGAGGTAGGCAAAGGGCAGCAGCAGGAGCAGATCCGCCAGGTGCGCGACCGTCGCCTCGCGCGGGATGCGGCTGAGCGGGAAGGCCAGGGCGCCCAGGCACACCAGCGCCCCCGCCCAGAGCGGCACGGCCCGGATCCGGGCCAACGCGATGCCCAGCACGAACAGGCTGATCGGGAACAGTGGCCCGGCGATCCAGAACACGATCCGGGCCTGCCACGGGTGCTGGTTGAGCAGGTCCACCGCTTGCTGGTGGGAGACGCCGAACAACTCCTCGTGCATGCCCTGCACCGCGAACGAGACGCCGGACAGCGCCCCGTACAGGGCGACCGGCAACCCGACCGCCGCGTACCGGGGGAGCCGGTTCTCCACGGACCGGAACACACCGATCAGCCCGAGCAGCCAGGCGGCGGTGGACAGCACGATCAGGGTGGCGGCGTCGACCCCCTGGCGGCCGTCCTGCCAGTAGAAGGTGGCCGCCGCCTGCAGGACGGGCCCCAGCACGAGGCACACCCCGGCGGTGACCCTGGTCGGGTTGTTCATCATGGTTGTCCCCTTCTCGGCCCAACGGACCGGATCCGGCCGCCGTGCGCGACCGGTTCCGACGCTAGGCAGCCGGGCCTGCCGGTCCGTCCTCCCGACGCGGTGGTTCCGGTACCTGGTCTGGGGTGGACCGGCTACCGCGGGTGCGGCAGGACGGCGAGACCACAGCGGTAGGCGAAGACCACCAACTGGGCCCGGTCCCGGGCACCCAGCTTCGTCATCGACCGGTTGGCGTGGGTCTTCGCCGTGGCCGGGCTCATGGTCAACCGGTGCGCCACCTCACGGTCGGAGAGCCCTTCCGCGATCAACGCCACCACCTGGCGTTCCCGGGCGGTCAGCGCGGCCACCCGCCCCGGATCCACCGGCGGACCACCGGGGCGGCCGACGAACGCGGCGATCAGCCGGGTGGTGATCCGGGGCGCCAGCAGCGCGTCACCGGTGGCCACCGTCCGGACGGCCTGCCGCAGCGCCTCCGGTTCGAGGTCCTTGAGCAGGAAGCCACTGGCTCCGGCGTGCAGCGCCGCGAAGACGTACTCGTCGAGTTCAAAGGTGGTCAGCATGATCACCCGTAGGCCCGGCAGCCGGGCGTCGCCGAGGAGCCGCCGGGTGGCGGTCAGGCCGTCGGTGCCGGGCATCCGGACATCCATCAGCACGATGTCCGGGCGGTGCGCCCGGGCCAGCGCGATCGCCTCGTCGCCGTCGCCGGCCACGGCGACCACCTCGATGTCCTCGGCCCGGTCCAGCAGCACCCGGAAACCAGCCCGGACCAGGGTCTGGTCGTCCGCGACCAGGACCCGGATGGTCACGACGTGACCTCGGTGGGCAACCAGGCGTGTACCCGGAAGCCGGGGCCGGCCGGCAGCGGACCGGCGGTCAGCGATCCGCCGAGGCTGGCCGCCCGCTCGGCCATCCCACGCAGCCCGAAGCCCGGCAGCGCAGCACCGGCCGGATCCTCCATCGGCGACACCGGGTCCGGGCCGCCGGCCGGCGGACCCTCGTCGATGACCGTCAGCTCGATCCCGCCGGCCGCGTACGTCAGCACGATGTCCACGCCACCCGCGTCGGAGTGCCGCAACACGTTCGTCAGCGACTCCTGCGCGATCCGGTAGGCGACGGCCTGCACGGCCCGGGGCACGACCCGCCGGTCGCCCCGGTACGCGAGGTGCACGGCCCGTCCGGCCGCCCGGGCCCGATCGGCGAGAACGGGCAGGCCGTCCAGGCCGGGGGCCGGCGGCTCGACGGCGGGCGGAGCTCCGACGGCGGATGGGGTCTCGACGGCGGGTGGGGTCTCGACGGCGGGTGGAGTTCCGTCCCGGAGCAGCCCGACGGCGGCACGCAGTTCGACCATTGCCTCCCGGGTGGCGCGGCGCACCTCGTGCAGCGCACCGCGCGCCTGCTCCGGGGCGTCGTCGAACACCTCGGCCGCGACCTGGGCCTGGACGCCGATCACCGCGATGGTGTGCGCTGTGACATCGTGCAGTTCCTGGGCGATCCGGACCCGCTCGTCGGTCAGCCGCCGGGCCGCCGCGCGATCCCGCTGGCCCACCAGCAGCGCGGCCCGGGCCCGGGCCTCGGCCAGCCAGGCCCGCCGGCTGCGCACCGAGTCGCCCAGCAGCAGCGCCGCGACGAACACCACCGTCGATCCGTCGAGGTCGGCGTCGAGCAGGACCGTCCCAGCCGACCCGGTCCGGGCCAGCGCGTCGGACCCGACCAGCACCGCGGCGAGCAACAGACCTGCCGTACGCCGTGGAGCGACGCCGACCGAGTAGAGCGCCACCCAGATCGGCGCGGCCGGCGCTCCACCCGGGTACTGCCGGCTGTGATAAGCGATCCACAGCACCGTGACGACCGCGAGGACGGCCGCCGGGTGGCGACGACGGGCGAGCAGCGGGAGCGCCATCGCCAGCCCGATTCCGTACCCGGCGGCGTCGACCCGATGGCCGGTCGGTCCCGAACCCGCCCGAATCCGGTACGCGGTGACCGCTGCCGCGCCCGCGACCAGCGCCGCGTCGACGGCCAGCGCCGGAATCGTGGTGCCGGGTCGGCCTGGCAGCGCGATCCTCACCCAGCCACCGTAACGAGGGAACGAGCCAGCGACGTACCGCGAATGCGGTATTGCGCGGGCGTCACCCCGGCCGCCGGGGCCCGTGCGCCACCGCCGGTTGGCGTACGGTGGCCGCATGGTGTCGCCGCTCGTCGTTCCGTACCATTTGGACGAACACCTACCGGAACTCGACCTGATCCTGCCGCCGGGTGCCGATGCCGAGCTGGTCCCCGCCGAGGTGGCCTCCGCCGAACTGGGCGACGGCAGACTGGGCGACGGCGAACTGGGCGACGGCGGACTGGGCGACGGCGATCCGTGGGACCGGATGGCCCGGTTGCACGAACGGGTGGCCGGCCGGGTGGCGCAGATCGCCGGCGCGGGGGACGTGCCCACGGTGCTTTCCGGGGACTGCATGGTGGTGCTGGGGGTGGTGGCCGGACTCCAGCGCGCCGGCGTGGACCCGGCGATCGTCTGGTTCGACGCCCACGGTGACCTCCAGACGCTGGAGACCAGCGCGTCCGGCTACCTGGGTGGGATCCCGCTGCGGATCCTCACCGGCTACCGGCCGGAACTGAGCGCCGACCGGCTGGGGCTGCGTCCGCTGCCGGAGGACCGGGTGCTGCTGGTCGATGCCCGCGATCTGGATCCGCTCGAGGAGGAGTTCCTGGCCACTTCCCGGATCCGCCGGGCCACGGTGCCCGGACTGGACGCGGCGGCGCTGCCACCCGGTCCGCTGGTGCTGCATCTCGACACCGACGTGATCGATCCGGCCGAGCTACCGGAGCCGCGCTATCCGGCCGCCGCCGGGCCCCCGGCCGCGGAGGTTCTCACGGCGGTCCGGCGCGTCCTCGACACCGGCCGGGTCG
Organism: Plantactinospora sp. A48; assembly: GCF_055793945.1. NCBI lineage: Bacteria > Bacillati > Actinomycetota > Actinomycetes > Micromonosporales > Micromonosporaceae > Plantactinospora > Plantactinospora sp. A48. Next base: position 30,291 of record NZ_JBTIXF010000068.1, read on the forward strand.
TGGCGTACGACGTGGGTTGCACCTGGAAGCCCGGCCGAGAGCTACCGAGCGGCACCCGCGCCCGACTGCTCTCCACCCTGCTGCCACCGCTCTGAGCGGCGTTCGGCCAGCCAGTTGGCCCGGCCGCGCCGCCCGCTCACCCGACCCGGCGCCGCTCGCTCAGTCCACCCGGCCGCGCCACTCGCTCAGCCGACGCGGGCCGGTCGCCAGCGCTGCGGCGTCGGGACCGGGACCGTCGGTTCGGACAGCAGGTCCGCCGCCAGGTCGCCGGCCGGGACCGGCCGGGAGGCCAGCGCCGTCGCCTTGGCGGCCTCAGCGCGCAGGCTGCGCGCCGCCTCGGCGGCCCGCTCGGCCTCCTGCCACGCCGCCCGCTCCCGCTCGCTGGCCGCCCGGTGCGCGGCCAGTCGATCGTTACGGATCACCGTGAGCAGATAACGCTCCTGATCGACGGGGTGCAGTCGTGGGTCCCAGCCGTCGCGATGCGCCAGCGCGTCGGTGAGCCGGCGCACCGCCAGGTCACCCCGCCAGTGTGCGGCGATCGCCGCCCGGTGCAGGTACCGCTCGCGGTCGGCGTACTCCGCGGGGGTCTGCGGGGTGTGTGGCGCCGGCAGCGCCGCCGCCGCGGCGACCCGGCTCAGCGCCTCGTCCGCGGCCAGGTAGGCCCGCCAGGCAGCCTCGGCCTCGTCCTCGGCGCCCGACCAGAGTTCCCGGGCCTGCCGGGCGGTGGCGGCCGCCCGGTCGGCCGCGACGCTCACCTCGTCGGCGTAGCGCAGCAGATCCCGTTCCGTCTCGGCGGCCGGGGTCAGATCCTCGGATACGGCGGCGCGGGCCGACCGGCCCGGCTGGGCGATCAGGGCCAGCATCGCGGCCAGACCGAGCACGAGCAGCACGATCCAGATGACCGCCGCACGCGGCACATCGGGCAGGACAAGGGAGATGACTGTTTCCATCGGGACACCTCGGCGGGGAAGAACGCGAACGGGCGGACGGGCGCACGGCAGCGGCGTTCAGGGTCCGGACCGGGTCACGGCGAGCGGCGGGGTGTTCGCGCCGGAACTCGCGACAGGAGACGGTCGGAAACGCCTCAGCGGGCCGGCGGGGCCCGTTCGCCGGTCGAGCCGGGTACGACCGCTCCGGCCGGCGACCAGGCCGACTCCGCGGGAATCCGGGCGGTCCGGTCGACGACCTGCTCCGCCACCGGATGTGGCTGCTCCACCGCGTCGACGGCCGGCCGGTCGAGGCTCAACTCGCGAGCCGCGCCGTCGGCGACCGTCACGACGCCGGGCCGTACGCTCCGGGCCGTCGGGGCCGAAAGGTCCATGCCCGGTACGCCGGCGGAGCCGACGCCGAGCGCGAGCGCCAGCACGGTGAAGGCCGTCCAGGCCAGGGTGGCGACCGACCGCACGAGCCACCGCATGCCCCACCATCCGGGGGTGATCGCGGCAGCCATGGCAGCAAACCTACCGGACCGGGCGGCTGGCCGCATCCGGAGTGACCCGCCTCATGGCGTTGCATCCACAGTAGAGAGACAACCGCGATTCCCGCCAGCGGTCGGGGATCAGCGGTGGTTCAAGCCCCGCTCCGACCCGCCGCCCCGGCGTTCGAATCCGGCACCGTGTCCACGGGATGAGCCGGCGACGGCACCATGATCGGCGGATGCGCGCCCGGTTGCCGCGCGCCCGGTTGCCGCGCGGTCGGTTGCCGCGCGGCCGGTTGCCGCATGGCCGGTTGCTGCGCGCCCGGTTGCTGCGCGGTCGGGCGGCGGGGCAGCCGGGACAGCCAGGCCAGCAGACCAGCTCCGATGGCGACCACCGCGCAGCCCGTCCAGAGCAGGTCCGGGCCGGCCGAGTACGCCAGCGCACCCAACGGTGGGGCCAGGATGGTGCCGCTGGTCGCCGCCCCCGTGTAGAGACCCTGGTACCGACCGACCAGGTGATCGGGGGCGGCGTCGAGCACGTACGCGGTGGCGGTCGTCTTGTAGAGGATCTCCCCAACGGTGATGACCACCATCGCGGTCACCACCATGACGGTGGCCGCGCCCCGGACGAGCAGCCCGAAGCCCACCCCCACCAGGCAGTAGCCGGCGCCCACGATGCCGATCGCGTTCAGCCGGCGCAGGGCGAGGGCGGCCGGTAGTTCCAGACAGAGAATCAGACCGGACCCGAGCGCGATCAGGGATGCGTAGAGCCCTACCGGGTGGCCGTTGTCACGCAGGTAGACCGGCAACGTCGCGTACAGCTGGCGGTAGACCAGGTCCACCAGCACAATCGCCGGGAACAGCAGCAGCAGACCACGGTCCGCCCGCAGCGTCGACCAAAGTCCAGCTCGACCGGCCTCCGCTCGACCGGTCCCTGCTCGACCGGTCCCTGCTCGACCGGTCCCTGCTCGACCGGTCCCTGCTCGACCGGTTTCGACTCGCCCGGTCCCGGCTCGACCGGACCGCGTTTTCTCCCCCGGCTCCGAGGGCAGGTCGGCCGCCGGTCGGGCGCTGACGGCCGGGTCCGGGGGCAGCAGCCGGGCCGTGGCCAGCCGAACCACCAGGGTCACCACGCCGTCCACGACGAACAGCCAGGTGAAGCCGTACGCCGAGAGCGCCGCGCCGATCGGTGGCCCGAGCACGCAGCCCGCGTTGAAGGCGGTCCGGCCGATCGCCACGGACCGACGCCGGTCGCCGGCCGGTACGGCGAGTGCGGCGAGCGCACCCTGAGACACGCCCGTGGTCGCCGACGAGTAACCGAGCGCCGGCAGCGCCACGATCAGCAGCGGCGTCGGCAACCACGGGATCAGCAGGGTGAGCACTCCGACAACGGTCGAACCGACCAGCATGACCTGGCGATGCCCGTACCGGTCGCCGAAGCCACCGCCGGTGAGGTTACCGAGCAGCAACCCCGCGCCCAGACTCCCGGCGAGCACACCCGCCGGACCGAGCGGAATACCGCGCGGCCCGGTCAGGTAGAGAAACAGGAAGAAGAACAGGAACGAGCCGGTCGCGTTGACGAACCGTCCGACCGCGAGGACCCACACCACCCGGGGAACGTCCCGCATCCCGCACCGCCCAGTCAGTCTCCGATCGGAACTCACTATAGGCGGTTTCGGGTCCGGCACCTCGACCCCGCACTTCTCCCTCGACGACCCGCTCCCGGCCGGTACCTGCGAGGCGAGGGCAGCCCATTCAGCCTCCGTGGTGTCGGGCGGCCTCGGTGGTGTCGGGCGGCCTCGGTGGTGTCGGGCGGACAGTGAGGTTGCCGCCGCAACCGACGTCACCGCGCTCGCCGTCACCAACGCTGGCCGCTCGGATGTCCGGGGCTGGGCTGCCCCTCCGGCGGTGCGACAGGCGAGACAGGCAGGGCGAGCAGCGCATGACGCAGGAACCCCGCGCGTGTCCGGCACCGAGCGGTCGTTCGTGCCGGCCACCCATCCCCGGCTGGCCGAGGGCGAGGTGCCGCGCAGCGGATCGACCGCCTGAACCCCTTATTTCCAGGCTTTCAGTCGCGTGGGTGGTAATGGTTCCGTCTTGGTCTGCGGTCGGGGTCGATCCAGGCGGGTGGGATGAACTCCGGATGCCCGTCCGCCGCGAGTCGCACTCGCCACTGCCCACGGTGGATGACCCGATGGTGGTACGCACACAACAGGACCGCGTTGTCCAGAGCCGTTTCCCCGCCGTCTGTCCAATGCCGAATATGGTGCCCGGCGCACCAACGCGGCGGACGATCACAACTCGGGAAGCCGCAACCCCGGTCCCGCAACACGAGGGCCCGCCGCAGTGATCCGGTGAACAGCCGCCGCTGCCGACCCACATCGAGCACCTGACCACGACCACCCAGCACAGCCGGCAGAATCGCCGCGTCACAGGCCAACCGCCGCACCGCCTCGGGCGACAACCGCAGCCCACTGTCCAACGAACCCGCGCCGAGCGCACTGGCAGCACCAACACCAGTTCGTCGTACCGCGGGGCCGTGGGGGCCTGTCAAGTTAACGGCTGATCATGGTTGTTGAGGTGGTCAGTGGTTGGCTGGGGTGAGCCGGCCTTCGAAGGCGATCTGGAAGGCGTTCAGGGGTGCCTTCCAGCGC
>NZ_JBTIXF010000069.1:0-34001 GCF_055793945.1 Plantactinospora sp. A48
CCCACCACTCCCTCGCAGCGGCTTTTTTGTGCCCTCGCCCCCCCACCCCCGATCCCCAGGCTCACCCTCCCACCTACCCACCCCCCCCCGCTTCGACGTGGTACGCGGAGGTCAGCGCCGGAACAGGATGTCCTTGACCTCCTTGAGCGCGGCGTCGACCTCGGCCTCGAAGTAGCCACCGGGTACCAGCCCGAACCGGGGGGCGTCCAGCTCGGCCGGCGAAACCGGCAGCGGGCCCCGTCCCGACATGCTGTCCAGGATCTCGGCGAAGAGCCGATCCACCTGATCCGGGTCGTACCCGCTGCCGAACCGGCGGACCTGGAACGTGCGACGGATCTGGTCCACCCGCTGCATGTCACCGCCCGCCGCGCCCGGCGGCGGGCCGGCCGGTCGGGGCGCGCCCATCGGGGGTCCGCCCATCGGGGGTCCGCCCATCGGGGGTCCGCCCATCGGCGGCCCACCCATCGGCGGACCGCCGACCACTGGCGTCGCCGGCATGGTCGGTGGTCCGTCAGCCCCGGGGTTGCGGAGCGACCTGGGGTCACGGTCCGGCAGCCGGATTTCGGCGGTCATGTCCATCTTCCCGTGCCGGCCGGGCTCGAATCCGTTGAACCGCTCCTCGGGGTCGTACGGATCCGGCACCCGTGGGCCGGAAGGCATCCCCGGACCACCGGCACCCGGCGGCATGCCGGGACCGGCGCCGGGCGGCATGCCCGGACCGCCACCCGGCGGCATGCCAGCGGGAGCTCCAGCAGGCATGCCGGGACGCGCGGGCAGCCCGCCCCGACCCGGACCGCCGGGACCGCGCACGGCCGGGCCGACCACGGTGGGCGGTCCGTCGTAGCCCCGGCCAGGTTCCTGCCCACCGCCGAAGGAGCCGGTCGGGTCGTCATACCTGGTGTACGGGTCGCCCGCGCCAGCCTGGGCGGGCATCGGTCGAGGGGGCACCGGAGGAGCCATCGGCGGTCCCCCACGGTCGTCGGGCGGGCCGAACCGGTCCGGCGGACCCATGCGGTCAGGCGGACCCATGCGATCGGGTGGACCCATCCGGTCCAGCGGACCCATCCGATCGGGCGGTCCCATCCGATCCGGCGGACCCATGCGGTCAGGCGGACCCATCCGATCCGGCGGACCGAACCGGTCGGGCGGACCCATCCGGTCGGGGACGCCCCGATCGGCGCCGCGAGCCGCCCCGCCACGCTCCTCGAGCTCGGTCAGCTGCCGCTCGACCCGATCCAGGTGCAGGTCGACCTGCCACTCGTCGTATCCGTTGAACCGGACCCGGAAGACGACGTCATGGACCTCCTGGGCGGCCACGGGCGCTCCGGCCTGCTCCCCCGCGAGGGTGGCCTCGACCCGGTCGAGGAACTCGTCCACCTCGTCGACCTTGTAGCCCCGGCGGAGCGCCTTGCGCCGGAAACGTTGACCCTGACTCGCCACTATGTCTCCTGGTCTGTTCGCTCGTAACGCAGCCCCGACCCATGGTCACCGCAGCGCCCGTCGAGCCTCCGGAAACCACCGACCCGGCCACGCTCGGCACCGGCGGCCCGCCGGTCCCCCCTCATGCCGGCACCTCCGCGGCCGCAAGCTGGCCGCACGCCCCATCGATCTCCTGACCCCGGGTGTCTCGCACCGTGGTGGAGACACCGGCCGCGCGAAGCCGGCGGACGAACTCCCGCTCGACCGGCTTCGGACTCGCGTCCCAGCGGCTGCCCGGCGTCGGGTTGAGCGGAATGAGGTTAACGTGTGCCAACCGGCCGGCCAGCAGCCGGCCAAGCAGGTCGGCACGCCACGGCTGGTCGTTCACATCTCTGATCATGGCGTACTCGATCGAGAGCCGGCGCCCCGTGCGATCCACGTAGTTCCATGCCGCGTCCAGCACCTCGGCCACCTTCCACCGCTGGTTGACCGGCACCAGTTCGTCGCGCAGCTCGTCATCGGGAGCGTGCAGCGACAGCGCGAGCGTCACCGACAGGTCCTCCTCGGCCAGCCGACGCATGGCGGGCACCAGTCCGACCGTGGAGACCGTGATGTGCCGCTGCGACAGGCCCAGCCCTTCCGGAGCCGGTGCGCACAGCCGGCGTACCGCGGCCACCACCCGCGAGTAGTTGGCCAACGGCTCGCCCATCCCCATGAAGACGACGTGCGAGAGCCGCGCCGGTGCGCCGGCGACCGCGCCGGACGCGGCCACCCCGGCCAGGTAGACCGCCTGGTCCAGGATCTCGGCCGTGGACAGGTTGCGGGTGAGCCCGGCCTGCCCGGTCGCGCAGAACGGGCAGGCCATCCCGCAACCGGCCTGGCTGGAGATGCACACCGTGACCCGGTCCGGGTAGCCCATCAGCACGCTCTCCACCAGCGAGCCATCGTGCAGCCGCCACAGCGCCTTGCGGGTCGCGCCGTCGTCGCAGGCCAACTCGCGTACCGGAGTGAGCAGGGTGGGCAGCAGCGCTCCGGCCAGCCGTTCCCGGCTCGCGGCCGGCAGGTCGGTCATCGCCGCCGGGTCCCGGACCAGCCGGCCGAAGTAGTGGGTGGAGATCTGTTTCGCCCGGAATTCGGGCTCGCCCAGCTCGCGGACCAGGGCTCGGCGGCCGGCGAGATCGAGGTCGGCGAGATGCCGGGGCGGCATGGCCGCCCGGCGGTTGCCGGAAGCGTCTGATCGGAGGGAGATCATGGGTAGGGTCGTCATGGCCTGTCCAGTCTCCCACGCCAGCGGCGGTGCGCACCTGACCGAGCGGACCGATCTAGGTGGTACCACGTGCCATGGACGCGCAGGTGACGCATCTCGCTCACCCCACCGGTTTCAGGACGGCCAGCAGCAGGTACGCCACCGGCACCGCGAACAGGATCGAGTCGAGCCGGTCCATCAGCCCGCCGTGTCCGGGTAGCAGGTTGCTCATGTCCTTGATCTTGAGATCCCGCTTGATCATCGACTCACCGAGGTCGCCCAGCACCGCGGATCCGGAGATCGCCAGACCGAACAGCGCACCCCACCACGGCGCGATGTCCAGCAGCAGGAACAACAGCACCGCGCTGCCCAGCCCCGCGGCCAGGACGGAGCCGGCGAACCCCTCCCAGGACTTCTTCGGGCTGACCGACGGCGCCATCGGATGCCGACCCAGGAACACCCCCGCGGCGTATCCGCCGGTGTCCGAGAGCACCACGGCGGCGAGGGTCACCAGTACCCGGTAGTGGCCGTCGGACGGCACCGCGAGCAGCGCGGCGAAACCGCCCAGGAACGGGACGTACACGGCGACCAGCGCCGTCGCGGTGAGGTCCCGCTGGTAACCGGCCGGGCCGTCGCCCAGTCGCCAGACCAGCGCCGCCAGCACGGTGACGAGCAGGCCGAGGCTCAGCGCGTCCGGTCCCGCCCACCAGGCCAGACCGATCATGAGTACGCCGCCGACCAGCAGGGGGACCAACGGCGGCCGTACCCCGGTGGTCTGGATGGCCCGGACCATCTCCCAGATCCCGATCCCGACGGCGACCGCCACGACCGCGAGGAACGCGGGCCGGAACAGGAACAGTGGTACGACGATGGCGGCGCCCAGGCCGAGGCCGACCGAGATCGCGGCCGGCAGGTTGCGGCCCGCCCGGCTGGGCCGGGGCGACGGACCGGCCGACGTACCCTCTCCGGTCGGTTCTGGGGCGCCCGACGGGCCGGGGCCGGTCGTGGGCGAGGCCGGCGGCCCACCCGAGCGCCGTGCCCGGCGGCGCCCGCGGTGCCGCCGGGGTCGGACCGGTTCCTGGTCCGCCTCGGCCGGTCGCCGGACCGGCGGCAGGCCGATCGGGTCGGTGAGCCCGGCCGGATCCGGACGGGGTGGCAGGGCCATCGGGGACAGCCCGATCGGATCGGTCGGGGCGGCGTCGGCGCGCGGCTCCGACCAGGGGTACGCCTCGGGCGCGGCACCGTTGCGCCGCGCCCGAACCGGAGCGCCGTCAGGGTCCGGCCACCGACCCCTTGGCGGATCGTCCGGGTACTCCCGGTCGCGGGGCTCGGCGCTGCCGTGCGGGTCGAGGTAGGACATCAGACCTCGAGCAGCTCGGCTTCCTTGTGCTTGATCAGCTCGTCGACGTTCGTCACGAACCGGTGGGTCAGGTCGTCGAGTTCCTTCTCGGCGCGCCGGCCCTCGTCCTCGCCGGCCTCGCCGTCCTTGACGATCCGGTCGAGCTCCTCCTTGCCGCGCCGGCGGACGTTCCGGATGGCCACCTTGGCCTCCTCGCCCTTCTGCCGAGCCACCTTGATCATGTCCCGGCGCCGTTCCTCGGTCATCTGCGGCAGCAGGATGCGCAGCTGGGTGCCCTCGTTGCCCGGGTTGACCCCGAGGTCGGAATCCCGGATCGCCTTCTCCATCGCGTGCAACTGCGACGCGTCGTAGGGCTTGACGATCGCCATCCGGGGCTCCGGAACGGCGATGGACGCCATCTGGGTCAACGGCGTCGGCGATCCGTAGTAGTCGAGCATGATCTTCGAGAACATCGCGGGGGTGGCCCGGCCGGTCCGGATGGCCCCGAACTCCTCCTTGGCGTGGTCGACCGCGCGTTCCATCTTCTCCTCGGCCTCGAGGAGCGTGTCGTCGATCACCTGGTCCGTCGCCTCCTTCTGGTGGTGCCTGTCGAAGTGACGCTCCCGCCCGGCTCGGGGGACGTCAATGCCGGGGGGCGCGGTTTCACGCGGTGATGAGGGTGCCGATACGCTCGCCGCCGACCGCTCTGGCGATCGTGTCAGCTCCCTCGGCGCCGAAGACCAGCATGGGCAGCTTGTTCTCCTCGCAGAGGCTGAAGGCCGCCGCGTCGGCGACCCGCAGGCCGCGCCGCAGCGCCTCGGAGAAGGTGATCGAGTCCAGCTTGCGGGCGTCGGGATCGGTACGCGGATCAGCCGTGTAGACGCCGTCCACGCCGTTCTTGCTCATCAACACGACGTCCGCACGGATCTCCAGCGCCCGCTGGGCGGCGACGGTGTCGGTGGAGAAGTAGGGCATCCCGGCGCCGGCGCCGAAGATCACGACCCGGCCCTTCTCCAGGTGCCGGATGGCGCGCAGCGGGATGTACGGCTCGGCCACCTGGGCCATCGTGATCGCGCTCTGCACGCGCGTCTCGATGCCCTCCTTCTCCAGGAAGTCCTGCAACGCCAGGCAGTTCATCACCGTGCCCAGCATGCCCATGTAGTCCGCCCGAGCCCGGTCCATGCCGCGCTTCTGCAGTTCCACGCCCCGGAAGAAGTTGCCGCCACCGACCACGACCGCGACCTGTACACCTCGGCGCGCGACGGTGCCGATCTGCCGGGCGATCGCCTGGACGACATCGGGGTCGACGCCGACGGCACCGCCGCCGAAGACCTCGCCGGACAGCTTGAGGACCACCCGGCGGAACCGGCCGGCCGGCGGTGTGGTGGGGTCGCTCTCCGTCGTCGTACCGTTCGCAGCCTGCGTCATCCGACCCGCCTCTCCCGCACCGCGCGTCGCACGCGGCACCGCGTCCATCCTGCCGATGCTGACCCTATGTGACGAGGAGGCCGCGGTGCCTGTCGCGTACACCGGCGGCCTCCTCTTTCGCTCCTGTTTTGCCACACCCGGGTGACACCCGGGTGGGCGGTCCGGTCAGGCCTGGCCGACCTCGAACCGAACGAAGCGGGTGATCTCGATACCGGCCTCGGCGAGCACCTGCTTGACCGACTTCTTGTTGTCGGTCACCGACGCCTGCTCGAGCAGGACGAAGTCCTTGAAGTAGGAGTTGACCCGGCCCTCGATGATCTTGGAGAGGGCGGCCTCCGGCTTGCCCTCCTCACGGGCCGTCTGCTCCGCGATGCGCCGCTCGGACTCGACGGTCTCGGCCGGCACCTCGTCACGGGTCACGAACCTCGGCCGCATCGCGGCGACCTGCATGGCCACGGCCCGGGCGTCCGCGTCCGCGGCCTCGTCCGACTTGCCGGCGTACTCGACCATGACGCCGACCTGCGGCGGCAGGTCCTGCGCCTTGCGGTGCAGGTAGACGGCGGCCGTGCCGTCGAGCACGGCGAACCGGTTGAGCACCAGCTTCTCGCCGATCTTGGCGGACTGCTCCTGGATGATGTCGGCGACCGTCCGGCCGTCGAGGGTCGAGGCGAGCAGACCCTCCGCGTCGGTCACCCCGGACTGGGCGCCGTGCTCGACCAGCCGCTGGGCCAGCGCCACGAAGTCGGCGTTCTTGGCCACGAAGTCGGTCTCGCAGTTGAGCTCGAGCAGCGCCTTGCCGGAGTGCGCGATCAGGCCGTTGGCGGCGGTCCGGCCGGCCCGCTTGCCGACGTCCTTGGCGCCCTTGATCCGCAGGATCTCGACGGCCTTGTCGAAGTCGCCCTCGGCCTCGGTGAGCGCCTTCTTGCAGTCCATCATGCCGGCGCCGGTGAGGTCGCGGAGCTTCTTGACGTCCGCGGCGGTGAAGTTGGACATGACTCTCTCTTCGATGATTGCGGCTTGGATGGAGTTCGTCAGGGCCGGCCCGGCGTACCACCGGAACGGGCCCTGGGTGATCGCCGTCCGCCGGTCGGATCGGCGGGAGACGATCAGCGGGTCACTCGGCGGCGGCCGGCGCGGGCGCCTCGGCGGCAGCCGGCGCGGGCGCCTCGGCGGCAGCCGGCGCGGGCGCCTCGGCAGCGGCCGGCGCCGGGGTCTCGGCGGCGGCCGGCGCGGGGGCCTCGGCCTGGGTGGCCTTCTTCTCGGTGTCCTCGATCAGCTCGCGCTCCCACTCGGCCAGCGGCTCGTCGGCGGCCACGACGCCCGGCTCGGGCTTCTCGTCGCCGCCACGGGCCTTGCCGGAGCGGGCGATGAGCCCGTCACCCACGGCCGCCGCGATCACCCTGGTGAGCAGCTCGGCCGAGCGGATCGCGTCGTCGTTACCGGGGATCGGGAAGTCGACCTCGTCCGGGTCGCAGTTGGTGTCCAGCACCGCGATCACCGGGATGCCCAGCTTGCGGGCCTCGTCGACGGCGATGTGCTCCTTCTTGGTGTCCACCACCCAGATCGCGGCCGGCAGCTTCTGCATGTCCCGCAGGCCACCCAGCGTGCGGGTGAGCTTGATCTTCTCGCGGGACAGCTGCAGGGTCTCCTTCTTGGTGTAACCCTGCGCGGTGCCGGAGAGGTCGCCCAGCGCCTCCAACTCCTTCATCCGCTGGAGCCGCTTGTAGACCGTCTGGAAGTTGGTCAGCATGCCGCCCAGCCAGCGGTGGTTCACGTACGGCTGACCGACCCGGGTCGCCTGCTCGGAGATCGCCTCCTGAGCCTGCTTCTTGGTGCCGACGAACAGGATGCTGCCGCCCTCGGCCACCGTGTTGCGCACGAAGTCGTACGTCTTCTCGATGTAGTCGAGGGTCTGCCGCAGGTCGATGATGTAGATGCCGTTGCGCTCGGTGAGGATGAAGCGCTTCATCTTCGGGTTCCACCGACGGGTCTGATGCCCGAAGTGAACGCCGCTCTCCAGCATCTGCCGCATGGTCACGATGGCCATGGTGGTGCTCCTTCAAGATTCCCTGGTTGATTACGCCGGGCCGGCGGCCTGACGTCCTGGCGTCCGGTCGCCGGCCATCGGGGACCCGATCGGAATCGGGACCAGGGAGGCCGTCGCCGCCCGGCGGGAGGCCGTGCGGAGGGCGCGCGAGGTCGACCGCGCAGGGCGGTCGCCGAGAGCAAGTGTACGCCCCGCCGGATCGGGCCAGGAGCCAGCCTGGCGGTCGGACCGGCCCAGGGTCGGACCGGGAACCGGCGGCCGGGCCTCGCGGACGAGCCAGGGCGGAGTCGGCGTCGCGGTCGAGGTGTCAGCTGGCCGCGAGCGCGGCGGCCATCAGCAGCACCAGGCCGGTGGTCAGGTACGCGGTCGGCGGCCGCAGCCAGGACCGACTCGAGTCGGCGAGCGCCGCGGGGCCGGTGGAGACCCCGTACAGCCCGGCGGCCAGCGAGGGCAGTCCGATCACCAGCAGCAGACCGGACACCACCCCCGGCACCCCCACCGGATCGGCCACCAGCCCGCCGAGCAGCACCCGCAGGGCCGCCAGCTCCAGCAGGCCGGTCAGCACCAGCAACAGCACCGCCCGCAGCGGTCGCCGGGACCGGTAGCCGCCGTCCGTGGCACCCCCGCCGTACACCCCACCGGGGGTACCTGACGCTCCACCGCCGAACCCGGGCGACGATCCGAACGACCCGGGGCCGGGGCTCTCGGCGGCCGGCTCGCCACCGGCCTCGGGGTCCGGACCGGAACCGCCGCGCCACAGCTGCCGCCGGTCGATCGGCTGGGTCTGGAACCGGGAGGTCGGGTCCGACCCGACGGCCGGGATCTGGCCGGTGCCCGGACCGGTTTCCACCGCCGGTCCGGGGTGCGACTCGCTGTCCGGTTGCGTGCCCGCCCGCGCGGATCGGCGGTCGGTGTCCGGTTGCGCGCCGGCCCGCGCGGATCGGCTGTCGGTGTCCGCCTCGCCGGGCCGGCCGGGGGTGATCAGCGGGAACTCCGCGACCAGGCCGTACCCCGAGCGCCCCGCCTCGGGCGGCCCGCCCGGCTCCGCGCCGCCATCGGTGCCGAAGCCGCCGTCCCGACCGGAGCCGAAGGCCGCGGGCCCGGCGGGCCAGCCCGGGTCGGTCGACGCGCCGGGCCGGCGCTCGTCGTACTCAGTGCCGTACGGTCCGGCGTGCCGTCCGACACCCGGCTCCTCGGCCCCGGCGGCGCGCTGCTGGGGCAGTTCGGCATCGGCGTCGTACCGGTCCGGGACGCCGTGCCGACGGCCGCCGCCGTACCCATGATCGTCGCCGTACCAGCTGGGCTCCGGCGCCCCGGGGAAGTCATGTTGTCGGTCCACGGTCCCGCACCGTATGCGACGGGTGGGTCGGCTGGCCAGCCGACACCATGAGATATCCCCAGGCCAGGACCCGGAGTACGGCCCTCCACGGTGTCCTTGGCCATAGCACATCCGCAGGAAGATCGTCACGTTGTCCACAGGGGCCCCCGTCATCCACAGCCGGCGGATTCGGGGTTCCCGACGCCGTTCTCGCGGACCACCGTCGAGACATGACGATGACCAGGTTGGCGATCGGGGCGTACGGCGAGCGGTGCGCGGTGCGGCACCTCGTCGAGGCGGGGCTGCGGGTGGTGGCCCGGAACTGGCGCTGCGACCAGGGCGAGGTCGACATCATCGCCTGGGAACGCGACGTGCTGGCGTTCTGCGAGGTGAAGACCCGCCGGGGTGGCGCGTACGGCACTCCCGGCGAGGCGGTGGACTCCGCCAAGATGCGCCGGCTGCGCCGGATCGCGCTCCGATGGCTACGGGACAGCGGCGCCCATCCCCGGGAGATCCGGTTCGACGTGCTTGAGGTGTACGTCGCGCGCAGCGGCGGAGCGCTCGTCGAGCACATCAGGTCGGCGTTCTGATGAGCGGGCGCGACGGGCGGAACGTCCAAGCCGGCACGGCGCAGCCGACGTCCGGTACCGGCCGCGGCGGGGGGATGGCATGAGCTACGCGAAGGTGCTCTGCGTGGGGCTGGTCGGCGTGACCGGACATCTGGTGGAGGTGGAGGCCGACCTGGCACCCGGGCTACCGGCCGTGGTCCTGTCCGGGCTGCCCGACACGGCGCTCAACGAGGCGCGGGACCGGGTCCGGGCCGCCATCGTCAACTCCGGTCAGCGGTGGCCGAACCGGCGGATCACCGTCAACCTTCTTCCGGCGACCCTGCCCAAACACGGTTCCGCGTTCGACCTCGCCATCGCCGCCGCCCTGCTCGGCGGTTCGGGTGAGCTGCCGCTGGCCCCGCTGGACGGTGTGGCCGTACTCGGCGAACTCGGCCTGGACGGCACGGTCCGACCGGTTCGCGGGACGCTGCCGATGGTGGCCGCCGCCGCCCGGGCCGGCGTGCGGCAGGTGATCGTACCCGCCGGAAACGCGGCGGAGGCCGCGGTCGTGCCCGGAGTCCAGGTGTGCTCCGTCGATGCCCTGCACCGGTTGGTGGGCTTCATCCGGCACGGGGACGCCCTGCTCGACCCGCCGCCGCGACCACCGCTGCCCCGGGATCCGGGGCCGGACCTGGCCGACGTCACCGGGCAGGCACTGGGCCGGCGGGCCATCGAGGTCGCGGCGGCCGGGGCGCACCACGTCGCCCTGTTCGGCCCGCCCGGCGCCGGGAAGACCATGCTGGCCGAGAGACTTCCGTCGATCCTTCCCCCGCTCGACGACGCGGCCGCCCTGGAAGTGACCTCGCTGCACTCCATCGCCGGCCTGTTACCAGCCGGTGCCGGCCTGATCCGTCGGCCGCCGTTCCAGGCGCCGCACCACAGCACGACCGTCGCGGCCCTGGTGGGTGGCGGAGGTGGTCTGGCCAGACCCGGCGCGCTCTCGTTGGCGCACCGTGGGGTCCTGTTCCTGGACGAGGCACCCGAGATCGGCAGGAGCGCTCTGGAGGCGCTGCGCCAGCCGTTGGAGAACGGCCGGGTGGTGCTCAGCCGGTCCCGGGGCACCACCGAGTATCCGGCCCGGGTGCAGTTGGTGCTGGCCGGCAACCCGTGTCCGTGCGCACACCCGGCCGGGGAACTCTTCTGCGAATGCACGCCGCTGGCCCGCCGCCGTTACCTCGGGCGGCTGTCCGGCCCGCTGCTGGACCGGATCGACGTCCGGGTCACGCTCAAACCGCTGCGTTCCGCCGAGTTGATGGAGACCGGCCAGATCGCGGAGGCGTCGGCGGTGGTGGCCCAGCGGGTAGCGGCGGCCCGCGCCGCCGCCCGGGACCGCTGGGCGCCGCTCGGCAAGCGGGTCAACGCCGAGGTTCCAGGGCCGGTGCTGCGCCAGGCACGGTGGCGACCGCCGGCGCGGGACATCCACGATCTGCAACGCCGGGTCGACACGGGTTCGCTCTCCGCCCGAGGCTTCGACCGGGTCCTCCGACTGGCCTGGTCGATCGCCGACCTCGACGGCCGGGACCGGCCGGACGCCGACGACATTCGGGAGGCCGTCGACCTGCGGACCGGGGAGAGCGCGTGACCCCGACCGCGCTGGCCCGGATCGCCCTGGGCTGGCTCACCGAGCCCGGCACCTGGTCGGTCTACTGGCTGGTCCGCCGGCACGGCCCGATCGGCACGCTGGCCCGGTTGCTGGCCGGAGAGGTGGCCGATCCCGCACTGCGCCAGGTGGTGGCGGCCCGGATCTCGAAGGCCGACCCTCGGGAGGTCGCCGAGGTGGCTGCGACCCGTACGGCACGGCTGGGCGCCCGGCTGGTCACCCCCGAGGACGACGAGTGGCCGCACCGGTTGACCGATCTGGAACGGCTGTTCGGAAGGCCCGCGCAGCGCCGGGTCGACCGGGAGTTGGCGCCACCACTGTGCCTGTGGGTCCGGGGTGGGTGGCCGCTGGACCAGGCGCTGAACCGGTCGGTGGCGGTGGTTGGCTCACGGGCCGCGAGCCCGTACGGCACGCATGTGGCCACCGAGGTCGGATTCGGCATGGCCGAGCGGGACTGGACCGTCGTCTCCGGTGGGGCGTTCGGGATCGACGCGGCCGCCCATCGGGGCGCGCTGAACGCCGGCGGGCCGACGGTGGCGGTGCTGGCGTGCGGGGTTGACCGACCGTATCCGGTGGGCAACACCGCGCTTTTCGATCGCATCGCCGACACCGGCCTGCTGGTCAGCGAGTGGCCGCCGGGTGCGGAGCCGCTGCGGCCCCGCTTCCTGATCCGCAACCGGGTGATCGCGGCCGGCACCCTGGGCACCGTCCTGGTCGAGGCGGCGGCCCGCAGCGGCGCCACCCAGACCCACGGTCGGGCCGTTGCCCTGAGCCGGGCCGCCATGGTGGTCCCCGGCCCGGTCACCTCCGCCACCTCGGTCGGTGCCCACCAGCAACTGCGGAACCACCCCGAGGCCCGGCTGGTCACCGGGGTGCCACACATCCTCGAGGAGGTGGGCCGGATCGGGGTCGACCTCGCGCCCGTGCCGCGCGGGCCGCACGGGCCGAGGGATGACCTCGACGACGACGCGGTCCTGGTGCTCGAGTCGGTGCCGCGACGCGCCGCGCTGGACGCCGAGGAGCTGGCCGCCCGGGCCGGCCTGGACTTCCGGACCACGGTGCGCAAACTGGGGCTGCTGGAGGAGCTGGGTCTGCTCGTCCGCCGTCGGGAGGGTTACGCGCTCGCCCCGCAGTCCCCGTCCGGTACCGCTCGCGGCAGGACAGCGGCACCACGAGGTACCCAGACCGAGCCGGACCGGCGAAGCGAGGCTTCCAGCGCGCCGGAAGCCGAAAAACCCGGCGCGCCGGCTTGACGGCGGCGACCTCCGGGCCGACGGTCGTCAGGATGAGCCGCCCCAACACCCGAGAACTGCACCAGGCCCTACCCCCGGCGATGCGCGCCGCCGTGGACGACTTCGCCCATCACCTGTCCCGGGTGGACAACCGGTCCGCGCACACCATCCGGGCGTACGTCGGGGACCTGGTCTCGCTGCTCGACCACGCCGTCCGGATGGGCTGTGTCCGGCCCGCCGAGCTTGACCTGACCGTGTTGCGCAGTTGGCTGGCCCGGCTGCGCACCACGGGCGCCGCCCGGACCTCGCTGGCCCGCCGCGCGGCGGCGGCACGGGTCTTCACCGCCTGGGCACACCGGACCGGGCTGCTCGGCTCGGATGTGGGCGCGGCGTTGGCCAGTCCCCGTGCGCACCGCGAACTGCCCACGGTGCTGCGGGCGGACCAGGCCAGCCGGCTGGTCGAAGCGCCGGGCGGCGGGACGGAACCGGTGCTGCTGCGGGACCGGCTCATGCTCGAACTGCTCTACGGCACCGGGGTGCGGATCAGCGAACTCTGCGGGCTCGACGTCACCGATGTCGACCAGGGCCGGCGGGTGGTTCGGGTGCTCGGCAAGGGCAGCCGGGAACGGTCCGTCCCGTACGGCGTACCGGCGCAGCGAGCCCTCGACGACTGGTTGCGGCTGGGCCGGCCCAGCCTCGTCGGGCCGACCAGCGGCACCGCGCTGCTGATCGGCGCCCGGGGTGGGCGGTTGCAGCCGACCGTCGCCCGGCGGGCCGTCACCGGCTATGCCGCCGCTGCCGGGCTGCCCAGGACCACACCGCACGGGCTGCGCCACTCGGCGGCCACCCATCTGCTCGAGGGCGGCGCCGACCTGCGTGCCGTGCAGGAACTGCTCGGACACTCGTCGCTGTCCAGCACCCAGATCTACACGCACGTCTCCGTGGAGCGCCTGCGCGCCGCGTACCAGCAGGCCCACCCGCGCGCCTGACACTCCGGCGCCGGTAGTCGAGTGATCCTCACCGGTCCGGAACTTCCGACGGTTACGATCTGCCGGATGAGTACGCCGGCACCACCCCCGCCGCCCGAACCGATCCCGGGGGCCCGGCTGCTGTTCTCGCTGGACCCGTCCGTGGCGCACCTCAACCACGGCTCCTTCGGGGCGGTGCCGATCGGCGTGCAGCGGGTCCAGCAACGGCTCCGGGACGAGATGGAGGCGAACCCGCTCCGGTTCTTCACCCAGGGTCTGCGGGACCGCATCGCGCACACGCGCCGGCACATCGCCAGCTTCCTGGGCACCGACCCGGACGGCGCCGCCCTGGTCGGCAACGCGAGCACCGGCGTGGCCGTGGTGCTCCAGTCGCTGGGGCTGACCCCCGGCGACGAGATCGTGACGACGGATCATGGCTACGGCGCGGTGCGGCTGGCGGTGGAGCGGGAGTGCCGCCGCACCGGGGCGGTGAGCCGGACCCTGCCCATCCCGCTGGCCGCCACCGACGAGGAGGTGGCGGTCGCGATCCGAGCCGGACTGCGCCCCGGACGTACCCGCCTGCTGATCATCGACCAGCTCACCTCGCCGACCGCCCGGCTGCTGCCCACGACGGCGATCGTCGCGGCGGCCCGGGAGGTGGACGTACCGGTCCTGGTCGACGCCGCGCACGCCCCCGGGATGCTGCCGACCCCGATCGACGACGTCGGTGCCGACTTCTGGGTCGGCAACCTGCACAAGTGGGCGTACGCCCCGCGCGGGACGGCGCTGCTGGCCGTGGCACCCCGGTGGCGCTCCCGGATCGAGCCGCTGACGGTGTCCTGGGAACAGTCGACCGGGTTCCCGCTCAGCGTCGAGTATCAGGCGACCCTGGACTACACGTCGTGGCTCGCGGCGCCGACCGGGCTGTTCACGATGCGTACCCTCGGGCTGGACGCGGTGCGGGCGCACAACGCGGCGCTGGCCGCGTACGGGCAGTGGGTGGTCGGGGCCGCCCTCGGCCTCGCGCCGGCCGACCTGCCGCAGCCCGGCGGACCGTCGGTCGCGATGCGGGTCGTGCCGTTACCGCCGGGGCTGGCCGGTGACCTGGACCGGGCCGTCGCGCTCCGGGCGCGGATCGCCGACGAACTCGACACGGAGGTCGCGGTGAACGCCTGGAACGGGCGGGGATACCTGCGGTTGAGCGGCCAGGTCTACAACCGGCCCGAGGAGTACGACCGGCTGGCGGACCGGTTGCCCGCTCTCCTCGCCCGGTCAGCCTGACCCCCGCCGACACCCCGTCCAGCGCCTCCGGCGCCGCGCCCACACCTCGTCGCCCCGGCGCCGTACCGGTTCCAGTCCGGCGGTCCCGGCGCCGTTCCGATACCTCGTCGGCACCCCGTGGGCCGGGCCGGTGGTCGAAACGGCGCCGGTCACGGCGGGTTCAGCGGAAGCAGCCGCACCCGACCGAGACCGAGCAGGCTCAACGGGTCCAGGTAATCGTCCTCCCGCCGTAGCCCCCAGTGCAGGCAGGCGGCCTCGGCGCAACCCGGGTGGCCCGGCCGGAGCCGGCCGATCGGGCTGCCGGCGGCCACCGGATCGCCGGGTCGGACGATCGCGTCCACCGGTTCGTAGGTGCTGCGCAGACCGTCCGCGTACCGCACGGTCAGGACCGGGCGACCGGCCACCACGCCGGTGAAGGCGACGGTGCCGGATCCGGCGGACCGGACCACCGCACCGGGCGGCGCGGCCAGGTCGACCCCACGATGCCCCGGGTACCAGGGCCGGGGCGGCGGTTCGAACCGGCGGACCAGGCGCGGTGGCCCGTCGAGCGGCCAGCGGAACACCTGCGCCAGCGGTGGGCCGGCTCGCGCGGGAAGCGGCACCTCGGCGGGTGACACCGGGACGGGTGGCGCCGGGGGCAGCGACATCACCGCATGGGGCGGTGCCACCCCCGGAAGCGACGTCACCGCGCGACGTGGCACCGCGGCCGGAGGCGACACCGCAGCGGTAGGCGGCACCGCGTCGCCGGGCGGGTCCGCGGCGGCGGGCGGCACCGCGTCGCCGGGCGGGTCCGCGGCGGCGGGCGGCGGCAACGCGACGGAGAGCAGGGTCACGACGGCCATGGCGGCCAGCGGGCTTCGGATCGGCATGTGGTCAGGGTGCCGCCAGCGCCGCCGCGCCTCAACGGGCCATCGCGCCGGCTGTGGACAGCGCAGGGCGCTGTGGAAAACCCCCGGCGGGCGCGTTGATCTGCTATGGCGGCCAGGCCACACTCACGCCGACCCGGGCGGGCCGAACGGCGCGGCCGGGGCCGGGCGGATCAGCCGCCGAAGCCCGAATCGGCGGGCAGCGAGATGTCCGGCTTCTCCAGCTCCTCGACGTTGACGTCCTTGAACGTCATCACCCGCACATTCTTCACGAAGCGGGCAGGACGGTACATGTCCCAGACCCAGGCGTCGTGCATCTCCACCTCGAAATAGACCTCGCCGTCCGAGTTACGGACGTGCAGGTCGACCTGATTCGCCAGGTAGAAGCGCCGTTCCGTCTCCACCACGTAGGAGAACTGGCGGACGATGTCGCGATACTCCCGGTAGAGCTGCAGCTCCATCTCGGTCTCGTACTTCTCGAGATCTTCCGCGCTCATCCCACTCCGCCTTCCATGGCCACATCTTCCCCCACCGACACCGGCGGCCGGGGTTGGTCGCCCAACGCCACGCCGACCGTACTCCTTACCGCAGCCGCGCGCTCCATCGGCTCGTCCGGCCGCTCCGGACGCGGGTCGTCCGGCCGCTCCGGGCCGGGCCCGGCCACCCGTCCCGCCAGGTCTTTCGGCAGCTCCGGGCGTGGCCGGCGAGCCCGCGGCGGGCGGCCGGACCGGCCGGAGACGGCGGCCACATTGACATACGAGAAGCGATGCTCCACGCACGGCCCGTGCCGGTCCAGCGCGGCGCTGTGCTCCGGGGTGATGTACCCCTTGTGCTCGGCGAAGCCGTAGCCCGGAAACCGCCCGTCCAGCTCCACCATGATCCGGTCCCGGGTGACCTTGGCCAGCACGCTCGCCGCCGCCACGCAGGCCGCCACCCGATCACCCTTCCAGACGGCGAGACCGGGGACGCCCAGACCGTCGACCCCGAAGCCGTCGGTCAGCACGTACTCCGGACGGGTGGTCAGCGACGCGAGCGCCCGCCGCAGCGCGGCCAGGTTGCACACGTGCAGGCCGCGCCCGTCCACCTCCTCGGCCGGGATCACCACCACCGCGTACGCCAGCGCGCGATCCAGCACGAGGTCGTGGACCCGCTCCCGGGCCGCCGCCGTCAGCAACTTGGAGTCGGCCAACCCGTCGATCTCGCCTCGGCGCCCCTCCGGCAGGATGACCGCCGCGGCCACCAGCGGGCCGGCGCAGGCACCCCGTCCTGCCTCGTCGGCACCGGCGACGTGCCGGAAGCCGCGTCGTTGCAGGGCGCGCTCCAGGGCGTACAGGCCGCTCTCCCGGCGCACGACGGTCCGTGGCGGTGTCAGCATCGCTCCCTCTCCTCCAGCGCCCGGCTCAGCACGGCCACGAGGTCCGTCGGGTACATCCGCTCCGCGGTCACCGCCAGCTCCGCCGGCGACCACCACCGGTGCCCGTCGATGCTTGCCCGCTCGACCTCGTCGAAGCCGGCGGTGTCCACCGTCCAGTCCGGCACCCGGACCAGGAAGAACTCCTGCTCCTGCCGATACCACCGGCCGTCGAAGGAAAATTCGGTCACCTCCCGCCAGACCGGTTCGCCGAGCGCGCTGACCGGCAGTCCCAGCCCGATCTCCTCGGCCAGTTCACGTACCGCTCCCTCCGCCGCCGACTCCCCCGGTTCGAGACCACCACCCGGGGTGAACCAGTAGTGGTGATCGGGGCGGCCCGGGTCCCGTCCGTGCAACAGCAGCACCCGGCCGGCGGCGTCGACAAGCAGGACCCGGGCGGCCCGTCGGTCGATGAACGAGGTCACCGGCACAGCCTAGGTCGGCGGGCCGACAGCGCCCAGCGCGGTCAGCCGGTCGGGCCGGGAACCTTGTCGAAGGTCGATGGGACGGACAGCCACTTGGCCCGGTTGAACGGCCAGAACACCGTGAAGGCCCGTCCCACCACCGAGTCCTCGGTGATCGTCGCGGCCTGGATGTCCCCCTGGGACTGCTCCCAGTGCTCCAGCGAGTCACCCGACTGCGACCGGTGGTCACCCATCACCCACAGCCGGCCGGCCGGGACCGTGACGTCGAAGTCCTGGTCCGCCGCCGGGTCGTGCTGGCCCGAAGCGTTGGTGAAGATGTACGGCTCGTCCAGCGGCTGCCCGTTCACGGTGATCCGCCGTTGCGCGTCGCAGCACACGATGTGGTCGCCACCCACCCCGATGATCCGCTTGATGAAGTCCTCGCCCTCGGGGGTGTTCCGCCAGTTGGCCGGGGCCTCGAAGACGATCACCTCACCACGGTGCGGCGATCGGAAGTCATAGACGAGCTTGTTGACCAGCACCCGGTCGTTGATGTCGAGCGTGTGCTCCATCGACTGCGACGGGATGTAGAAGGTCTGCAGCACGAAGGCCCGGACCAGTACCGCCACCAGGATGGCCACGCCCAGCAGGATCGGCAGCTCCTTCCAGAAGGAGCTGCGCGGCTTGGGTTTGTCGGTCTGCTCGTCAATCACGACTGGAGCCTACGTGGTCGAGTTGTGCCACGATATCGGGCACGCGCGGCGAAAAGGAGCGACAGCGCCAGCGGCAGCGCGGTCGGGGCCAACGCGCCGGCCTCCGGTCCGCCCGCCGGGCCCGCCGACCCGGTCACCGGGCCGACGCTGTCATCCGGATTGATCCCCACCGGACCGCCGGACGCGGCCACCACGTCGGGTACGTCGGCGAAGGTCGACGGCACCGGCAGGGTCGCCCAACGGGACTGCGGCCATATGATCACGAAGGCCCGTCCGATGACGTTGTCGATCGGCACCGGCCCCTGACACCGGGCGTCCTGGGAGACCAGGCGGTGGTCACCCATCACGAAGATCTGACCCGGCGGCACCACCACCTCGTCGAAGCGGCGGGCCCGGCACTCCTGCGGATTCGGCGGCACATCCAGCGGCGAATCCTGCGACACGTAACCGGACTCGTCGAGCGGATGCCCGTTGACGGTCAACCGGCCCTTGTCGTCGCAGCAGGCCACCCGGTCGCCCGGCAGCCCGATGACCCGCTTGATGAAGTCCTTCTCGCCCGGCCGGCTGACCCCGACCAGATCGCCCAGGGTGCGACCGAGCCGCCCGACGAAGCCGGGCGTCGGCTCGTCGGCCGCCTCCGGCGCCCAGTTGTCCGTGCCCCGGAACACCACGACCTCACCCCGTTTGGGGTCCCGGACGTCGTACACGATCTTGTTGACCAGCACCCGGTCCCCGATCAACAGGGTGTCCTCCATCGACCCGGAGGGGATGAAGAACGCCTGTAACAGGAACGTGCGGATCAGCACGGCCAGACAGAACGCCACGACCAGCAGCAGCGGGATCTCCTGCCACATCGGCATCTGCCGACGTACCCGGCGGACCCGGCGGCGCCATGGTTCGACGCCGGGCTCCAACTCCGTCCTGCGTACCACACGACTCCCCGGTCCCGATGTTCGCCACCGCCCGGACGGGTCGCCGGGGACGGCACGGCCGACGACGGGCGGTCCGCGGCCGGCGACGGCGGTCGCGACCACGGCCACCACGCGGGCCGTGCGATCAGCGTAACCGCCGGGGGCGATTCGGGCATCCATCGGGATACGACGACACGACGCCGGGCCGGCCCCACGGATGACCGTGGTGCCGGCCCGGCGTCGGAAAGCTCCGCCGAAGACGGGAGCGGGTGTCAGCTGGGCTGCTTCTCCCGCTTCTCCTTGATCTTGGCCTTCTTGCCCCGCAGCTCACGCAGGTAGTAGAGCTTGGCGCGGCGCACGTCGCCACGGGTCACGACCTCGATCCGGTCGATCGCCGGGCTGTTGATCGGGTAGGTCCGCTCGACCCCGACGCCGAAGCTGACCTTGCGGACCGAGAAGGTCTCGCGCAGGCCCGATCCCTGACGCCGGATGACGACGCCCTGGAAGATCTGGACCCGGGACCGGTTACCCTCGACGACCCGGGCGTGCACCTTCACGGTGTCACCGGCACGGAAGTCGGGAAGGTCGGTCCGCTGCGACTGGGCGTCAAGCGCGTCCAGGGTGTTCATCGCTGCATCCTCGTACGGCTCACGGCGCGTCACTGCGACGCGCGGTCGGGTGATTCTGATCCCGACGGAATCTCGGGATCCTCGCAGGCGGCCACGGCGTGGCCTTCTGCGGCAACCCCCCTACTTTGCCATATCCGGGTCCGGCACCTGAAATCCGGCCTCCCGCAGCGCGGCCACGTCCCGCTTGTCCAGATCCGCCGCGTCGAGCGCCGCCAGCAGGTCCGGCCGGCGCCACGCGGTACGCAGCAGCCCCGTCGTGCGCCGCCACCGGGCGATCCGGCCATGATCCCCCGACCGCAGGATCTCCGGTACGTCGAGCCCGCGCCAACTCGGCGGCTTGGTGTAGACCGGCGCCTCCAGCAGGCCGTGCGCGTGCGACTCCTCGTCCAACGAGTTGGCGTTGCCGAGCACGCCCGGCAGCAGCCGGGTGACCGCCTCCAGCACCACCAGCACGGCGACCTCGCCGCCGAACAGGACATAGTCGCCGAGGGAGATCTCCGTCACGGTCATCCGGGTGGCGGCGTGGTCGAGCACCCGCTGGTCGATTCCCTCGTACCGGCCGCAGGCGAACAGCAGATGCGGCTCGGCGGCGAGTTCGTGCGCCATGGCCTGGGTGAACGGCACCCCGGCGGGACTCGGCACCAGCAGTCGGGGCGGCGGCTCGGTCACCGGGGCCAGCGCGTCCAGCGCCTCCCCCCACGGCTCGGGTCGCATCACCATGCCGGGCCCGCCACCGTACGGCGTGTCGTCGACGGTGCGGTGTACGTCGTGGGTCCAGTTCCGCAGATCGTGCACGGCGAGCCGGAGCAGCCCGGCGGCCCGGGCCCGCCCGATGAGCGACAGTTCCAGCGGGGCGAGGTACTCCGGGAAGATCGACACGACGTCGATCCGCATCGGGGTGGGCGGGGTCACAGATCCAGCAGCCCCGGTGGGGCGTCCACGACCACCCGGCCACCGGCGAGGTCGACCTCGGGCACGATGGCCTTCACGAACGGGACCAGCGCGGTACGACCGCCGGGGCGGCGCAACACGATGAGATCGCTCGCGGGCGCGTGGTCGATCCGGGCCACCTCGCCCAGCGGTTCGCCCGCCGGGTCCACGACGGCCAGCCCGACCAGCTGGTGGTCGTGGAACTCGTCCGGGTCCGCCGGTGCCGCGACCTCACCGCTGTCCACCCAGAGCAGCACGTCCCGCAGGGCCTCCGCGACGTTCCGGTCGGCCACACCCGCGAAGTTGACCAGCAGCCGGCCCTGGTGCCAGCGAGCCGCCTCGACGGTCAGCTCGTCGGGCACCCGTACCAGTCCGGGGGCGTCGGGGTCGAGCGCCGCGGCGGCGACGGCGGCCTCGGCGGCCGAAGCCCCCGGGTCGGTACGTAGCACCGACCCGGGGGCGAACCTCGCCTCGGGCTCGTCCGTCCGCACCTCCACGGTCACCTCACCGCGGATGCCGTGCGGCTTTCCGATCCGGCCGACGATCAGCAGCATCAGTACGAGTCGACGATGTCGACCCGGACCCCACGGCCGCCGACCGAGCCGATCACCTGGCGCAGCGCCTTCGCGGTCCGCCCGGAACGGCCGATGACCGTCCCCAGGTCCTCGGGGTGCACCCGCACCTCGAGCCGCTTGCCGCGACGGGAGTCGACCATCCGGACCCGTACCTCGTCCGGGTGGTCGACGATGCCCTTCACCAGGTGTTCGAGCGCGGGCCGGAGCGCCACGTCAGCCCTGCTCGCCGGAGTTGGCACCGGCCTGCTCCTCGGTCGTGGCGGTGGTCGGCTCGGCCGCCGCCTCCGCGGCCGGAGCGGCCTTCGCCTCGGCCGGAGCGGCCTTGGCGGCCTTCTTCGCCGGCCTGCTGGCCGGGGTCTCGGCCACGCCGGCCGCCGCCTTGGCCTCGGCCTCGTAGGCGGCCCTGCGGTCGGCCCGCTCGGCGGCCACCAGCAGCGGCGGGGGAGCCGGCTGGCCCTTGAACTTCTGCCAGTCGCCGGTCTTCTCCAGGATGCGCTGCACGGCCTCGCTCGGCTGGGCACCGACGGAGAGCCAGTACTGCACCCGCTCCGACTTGACCTCGATCACCGAGGGGTCGTGCTTCGGCTGGTAGATGCCGACGAACTCGATCGCCCGACCGTCACGCTTGGTACGCGAGTCGGCGACGACAATGCGGTACTGCGGGTTGCGGATCTTACCCATCCGCAGAAGCCGGATCTTTACGGCCACAGTCTGTTCGCTCCTGTTGCGATTCTCACCGACCCGACGGGGCGGTGGGCGGTGAGCGTCGACCAGCACAGTGGGGTTGTGCCGGGAGACAACTCGATGGACGGGCGACACGACCGGGGTAGAGGGCGCCGGTCGCGCACCGGGTACCAGCGCACCATTGTGCCAGATGACGCCGCGATCCTTCACACCGGACGCCAGTTCTCCCCCTCGCCGCGTTGATCATGGGCGTTGCTGGCACGAATTCCGGACAATCGGGATTCGCGCACCCCTTGTTCGAGCGAGTGGAGGCAGGCCGCCCGAGAGGCTGGAACCGCCGCGCCGGGCCGTACTCGGCGGGTCTCAGCGGACGGGTGGACGGTCCCAGCCGGTGGGCAGCTCGGCGGGCGCCACCCAGGACGGGTCCGGGACGAAGTCGGTCCAGGTGCCGTCGAACGGGAAGTCGCCCGCCTCGATCTGCTTGATCACCCGCTCCCCCTCGGCCCGCACCGCCGCGCCGTCGGCCACCCAGTAGTGCTCGGGCCGGGCCAGCCGCTCGGCGAACTCGTCCTCGTCCTTCCAGACCCAGGTCCGGTCCGGGCGTGCCACCACGTCGAGGTCCTGGTCGATCACGTCCACCCCGGCGACCGGACCGTCATCCCAGCGCACGCCGGGCTCCTCCAGGTTGACGTACCAGTTGACGAACCGGCCGTGGTCGTCGAACCACCACCACACCGAGTGGGCCGCGCCGGGCGGCAGGAACATCAGGATCGGTGGGCCCGCCCACCGCGCGGGCGCCAGTCGGTACGACCGCGTGATCCACTCGGTGAACGGCATGGCCCGCATCCCCCGACCGTCGGCCGCCACCTCGTGGGCCACGGGCGAGTCCCGGGCCAGCCAGAGCAGCAGCCCGCGATCGTCGTCGCTGACCACCCGGCCCGGACGGACCCAGCCGATCCGCCCCCGCCGCACGTTGCGGTGCATGATCAAACGCCCGCGCTCGAAGCGCATCGCCGCTCCCCGGTGGTTAAGCGGGGGCCCCTCCTATACGAAAAGCGATAAGAGGGGGCCCCTCCTTTCAACGCAGCTCAGTAGGCGCGGCTGAGGATGGCGACCAGGTCGGGCTCGTCCTCGTTGTCCGGCACCGAGCCGTCGGCCCGGAGCAGGCAGCGGACGGTGACACCGTTGCCGTTGGCCTCGGCCTCGCCGGCCACCCCGACCGCCGACCACGGCACCCGGGCCCAGCCGGTGGCCGCCGCCGCGATCGCGTCGGCC
Source organism: Plantactinospora sp. A48 (assembly GCF_055793945.1). Taxonomy (NCBI): domain Bacteria; kingdom Bacillati; phylum Actinomycetota; class Actinomycetes; order Micromonosporales; family Micromonosporaceae; genus Plantactinospora; species Plantactinospora sp. A48. The sequence continues at coordinate 22,885 of NZ_JBTIXF010000069.1, forward strand.
AGCGAGTCGACCGACACGGTACGCGACTCGCGCAGCGCCAACGCCTCGTCGTGCAGCGTCCGCTGGTCGGCCTCCAGGGCGGCCAGCACGGCCCCGACGACGTCGGCCACCGGCACTGGGGTCTTGGTGCCGTCGGTCCGGCGTACCACGGTGGCGTTGCCGGCGGCGAGATCGCGCGGACCGACCTCGACGCGGACCGGATAGCCCTTGAGTTCGGCGTCCACGGCCCGGCGGCCGAACGCGGTGTCGGTGCGGTCGTCCAGCGCGACCCGGACGCCCGCGTCGCGCAGCGCGTCCCGCAGCTTGGTCGCGGCCGCGCCGACGCCGTCGCCGTCCTTCACGACCATGACGTACGCCTGGACCGGCGCGATCCGCGGCGGAACCCGCAGCCCGTTGTCGTCACCATGAGTCATGATCAACCCGCCGAGCATCCGGGTCGAGGTGCCCCACGAGGTGGTCCAGGCGTGCTCGACGCCGCCGGTGGCCGACGAGTACGTGATGTCGAACGCCTTGGCGAAGTTCTGCCCCAGCTCGTGACTGGTGCCCAGCTGGAGCGCCTTGCCGTCGCCCATCATGCCCTCGAGGGTGTACGTGGCGGTGGCGCCGGCGAACCGCTCCCGGGCGGTCTTCAGGCCCACCAGCACCGGGATGCCGAGGATCCCGACGAGGAAGTCCTCGTACACCTCGTGCAGGATCTTGCGGGCGTACGCCCGGGCGTCAGCCTCGGAGGCGTGCGCGGTGTGCCCCTCCTGCCAGAGGAACTCGCTGGTCCGCAGGAAGATCCGGGGCCGCAGTTCCCAGCGGACCACGTTGGCCCACTGGTTGAGCAGCAGCGGCAGGTCCCGGTAGGAGTCCACCCACTTGGCCATGAACTCGCCGATCACGGTCTCGCTGGTCGGCCGGACCACGACCGGCTCGGCGAGCTGCTTGCCACCACCGTGGGTGACCACGGCCAGCTCGGGCGAGAAGCCCTCCACGTGCTGCGCCTCGCGCTTGAGGTAGCTCTCCGGGATGAACAACGGGAAGTAGGCGTTCTCGGCGCCGGCCGCCTTGATCCGGCCGTCCATCTCGGACTGCATCCGCTCCCAGATGGCGTACCCGGCCGGCCGGATCACCATGGTGCCCCGCACCGGGCCGTTGTCGGCCAGCTGGGCCTTGGCGATCAGATCCTGGTACCAGCGGGGGAAGTCCTCCGCACGGGGAGTGAGCACACGAGCCATGACCGCACATCCTATGCTCCGCCGTCCGATTGAAAGGAAGGGCCCCTTGTTATCGCTTTCCGTACAGGAAGGGCCCCCTGTTAACGCCGCAGCACGCCGCGACCGGGTCAGCGCAGGACGCGGCCTCGCAGGACGATCCGGTGGGGTTGGCGGACCACCGCCAGATCCTTGCGGGGATCCGTGGGATAGACGACCAGGTCCGCGAGGCCCCCCTCGACCAGGCCGGGGAAGCCGAGCCACTCCCGGGCGCCCCAGGACGCCGCGGCCAGCACGTCCAGCGGGGACATCCCGGCCTGGTCGCGCAGCAGCAGCATCTCCTCGGCGGCCAGCCCGTGGTCGATCCCGCCACCCGCGTCGGTACCGACGAAGATCGGCACCCCGGCCTCGTACGCCGCGCGCACCACCTCGGGGAAGCCGTCGCGGAGGTTCAGCATGTGCTCGGCGTACGCCGGGTACCTGTTCCGGGCCTGCTCCGCGATGCCGCCGAAGGTGGCAATGTTGATCATGGTCGGCACCAGAGCGGTGCCCCGCCGGGCCATCTCGTCGATCAGTTCGAGGCTCAGCCCCGTACCGTGCTCCACCGAGTCGACCCCGGCCCGCACCATGATCTCGACGGCCGACTCGGAGAAGGTGTGCACGGCCGCCCGTACCCCGGCGGCGTGCGCGGCCTCGACCGCGGCGGTCATGGTGTCGGCGTCCCAGGCGGGCGCCAGGTCCCCGGCGTCCCGCTCGATCCAGTCGCCGACCAGCTTCACCCAGCCGTTGCCCGCGCGGGCCTGCGCGGCCACCGCGGCGGCGACCTCCGACGCCGGCACCTCCACGCCGATGTCCCGCAGGTACCGCCTCGGCGGCGCGACGTGCCGGCCGGCGCGGGCCAGCCGGGGCAGTTCCGGCTCGTCCTCCAGCTCCGGATACGGGTACGGCGAGCCGGCGTCGCGGATCGCCAGCACCCCGGCGTCCCGGTCGATGATGGCCAGCTCGCGCGCCTGGTCGAGCGAGGTGATCGGCCTCCCGCCCCGGGCGATGCCGATGTGGCAGTGCGCGTCCACCAGGCCGGGCAGCACGTACCCGCCGTCGGCCACGGTCTCGGCGCCCGGCACCGGTTCGAAGGTCACCCGGTCGCCGACCAGCCACAGGTCCCGGACCTCGTCGTCGGGGAGCAGGACGCCACGCACGTGAAGAGCCATGCGTCCAGTCCTACCGGATCACTCCCCGTCGGGTGCGAGCAGCCCGGCCCGGCGGGCGGTGAGGGCCGGCAGGTCGACCGAGACCTTCCACGGCCGCTCGGTGACGAACAGGTCACTGGTGTACGAGACCTGGTCGTACTCGCGGTTGGCGCCGAGTGTGTACTCGGTCAGCGTGATCTTGTCGTGCAGCGGGTCGACCACCCAGTAGCTGCGCACCCCGGCGTGCGCGTAGAGCTTGGCCTTGTCGTACATGTCGCGGAACGTGGAGCTCGGCGAGACCACCTCGACGGCGAGCAGGGCGTCCTGGACCGGTACCGGGGTCCGGTTGGCCCGCTCGCGCCGGATCACCACGACGTCCGGCCGGGGTTCGTTGCGCCGGTCGACCGCCAGCGACAGGTCGAAGACCACGAGTTGTTCGGAGGGACAGTTCGCCTCCAGGGCGAGCAGGATGCGTACACAGAGGTCCTGATGCAGGGCAGTTGGGGAGGGCAAGATCAACCTTCCGTTGATCAACTCGTACGGAAGGTCCTCCGGCAACTCGCCCAGGTCATCAACCGTCCACTCCCGCCATTCGTGCCAGTCAGGCAGGATCGGTGCCGCGCTCATGCCATCTCCTTCCATGGGGATCCCCTCACCCTAGGCAATCGGAGAAGCACTCACCGTCAACGACACACCACCCTAGCCGCGCTTGTCGTCCCGCTTGTTGAGCTTGTTGAAGTCGAGCTTGGGCAGCTTGAAACCCGGCGGCAGCCCACCGCCGCCGGCCAGGTCGTTGGGGTCCAGGCCCGGCGGCAACTGCGGCATGCCACCGGGGAAGCCACCCGGCAGCCCACCGGCCGCGCCGACGCCACTGCGCGGTCGCCCGCCGCCCTTGGTGCCCTTGCGCTTGTTCTTCGGCGACTTGGTCGCCTTGCGGCGCCCGGCACCGGGCAGGCCCATCATGCCGCCCATCTGCTTCATCATCTTCTGCGCGTCGGCGAACCGGTTGAGCAGCTGGTTCACGTCCATCACGGTCACGCCGGAGCCGTTGGCGATCCGGGCCCGCCGGGAACCGTTGATGATCTTCGGGTTGCTGCGCTCCCCCGGCGTCATCGAGCGGATGATCGCGGTGACCCGGTCGAAGTGGCTGTCGTCCAGGTCGGCGAGCTGGTCCTTCATCTGCCCCATCCCGGGCATCATGGCCAGCACGTTGGCGATCGGACCCATCCGGCGGACCGCGATGAGCTGGTCGAGGAAGTCCTCCAGGGTGAACGACTCGCCGCCCATCAGCTTGGCGGTCATCTTCTCCTTCTGATCGGCGTCGAAGGCCTGCTCGGCCTGCTCGATCAGAGTGAGGACGTCGCCCATGCCGAGGATCCGGCTGGCCATCCGGTCCGGGTGGAAGACGTCGAAGTCCTCCAGCTTCTCGCCGGTGGAGGCGAACAGGATCGGCTGGCCGGTCACCTCCCGTACCGACAGCGCGGCGCCACCACGGGCGTCGCCGTCGAGCTTGGACAGCACCACACCGGTGATCCCGACGCCGTCCCGGAACGCCTCGGCGGTCCGCACGGCGTCCTGACCGACCATCGCGTCGATGACGAAGATGACCTCGTCCGGGTCGACCGCGTCGCGGATGTTGGCGGCCTGCGCCATCATCTCGGCGTCGATGCCCAGCCGACCGGCGGTGTCGACGATCACGATGTCCCGGGCGGCCCGCCGGGCGTGCTCGATCGAGGCCCGCGCCACCTGCACCGGGTCGCCGACGCCGTTGCCGGGCTCCGGGGCGTACACCTCGACCCCGGCCCGGCCACCGAGCACCTGGAGCTGCCCGACGGCGTTGGGCCGCTGGAGGTCGGCGGCGACCAGCAACGGCTGGTGGCCCTGGGCCTTGAGCCAGCGGGCGAGCTTGCCGGCCAGGGTCGTCTTGCCGGAACCCTGGAGGCCGGCCAGCATGATCACCGTGGGCGGCTGCTTGGCGAACTGGAGCCGACGGCTCTCGCCGCCCAGCACCCCCACCAGCTCCTCATGCACGATCTTGATGACCTGCTGGGCCGGGTTGAGTGCCTGGGAGACCTCGGCCCCCCGGGCCCGTTCCTTGATCCGGCCGATGAATCCCTTGACCACGGGCAGCGCGACATCGGCCTCCAGCAGCGCGAGGCGGATCTCCCGTGCCGTGGCGTCGATGTCGGCGTCGGTGAGCCGGCCCTTGCCACGAAGCTTGGTGAAGATTCCGGAAAGTCGGTCGCTCAAGGTGTCAAACACGGCGCAGCATCCCGTTTGTCGTAATTTCGCCCGAACGTCGTGGTCCGGCCGCTCGTTCCCTTCGCAAGGGTAACGGTCGGCCCGCGCGGTCGCTCCCGGCCCGGCCGCCGGGCGGACCAACCAGCCGCCGCACCGCACCGACCCACCGGAGCCGACGACCCAGCCGCCGCACCGCACCGACCCACCGGACCCGGCGAGGTCAGAAGTCGACCAGGCCCGACTGGTACGCGAAGACCACCAGCTGGGCCCGGTCCCGGGCGCCCAGTTTGGTCATCGCCCGGCTCACATGGGTACGCGCCGTCGCCGGGCTCACCACCAGCCGCTCCCCGATCTCGTCGTTGTTCAGTCCCTCACCGACCAGGCCCACGATCTCCCGTTCCCGCTCGGTGAGCGTGGCCAGCCGGGGATGCGGCCGGCGCGCCCGGGACGGCCGGCTGGCGAACTCCCGGACCACCCGCCGGGTCACCGACGGCGACAGCAGGGCCTCGCCCTCGGCCACCAGCCGGATCGCCCGGAGCAGCTCGGCGGGCCGGGTGTCCTTGGTCAGGAAGCCGCTGGCGCCGTACCGCAGCGCGTCGAAGACGTACTCGTCCAGCTCGAACGTGGTCAGCACGATCACCCGGGTGTCGGTCAGCGCGGGATCGGCCACGATCCGACGGGTCGCCTCGATCCCGTCGATGCCCGGCATCCGCACGTCCATCAACACCACGTCGGGCCGCTCGGTGCTGGCCACCGCCACCGCGGCCAGCCCGTCGGCCACCTCCCCGGCCAGCGCCAGACCCTCCTCGCTCTCCACCAGGGTGCGCAGGCCCAGCCGGACCAGGTCCTGGTCGTCGGCGATCAGCACCCGGATCGGCACCGGTACCGCCGCGCTCATCGTCGGGGCTCCGCGGGAATCCGGGCGTACACCCGGAAACCGCCGCCGTCACGCGGCCCGGCGGTGAAGCTGCCACCCAGCGCGGTGACCCGCTCGCGCATCCCGGCCAGGCCGTGTCCGGCGGCGGGTTCAGCGGCGGCGGGGCCGGGCGCCGGGCGGCCCCCGGCCAGGGCCGCCGGCAGCACGCCCGAGCGGCCGGACCGGCCGGTCGACGCCCCGGCCCGCTCCGCCGGCCCGGTGTCGGTCACCTCCACCGTCACCTCCCGGTCGCCATAGTCGACCAGTACCGTCGCGGTCGCCGCCCCGGCGTGCCGCAGCACGTTCGTCAGCGACTCCTGCACCACCCGGTACGCCGCCAGGTCGACCGCGGCCGGCAGGTCCCGGCGGTCGCCGGTGACCGTCACCGTCACCGGCAGACCCGCGCTGGCCAACCGGTCCCGCAGCGCCGGCACCTGGTCCAGGCCCGAGGCCGGTTGCCGGTCGTCGCCCCGGCGGACCACGGCGAGCGTCACCCGCAGTTCGTCCAGGGCCTCCCGGCTGGTACGGCTGATCGCGGTCAGCGCCGTCTCCGCCTGCTCCGGCCGTTTGGGCAGCAGGTGCAGGGCGATCTCGGCCTGCATGTTGATCGCGGCCAGCCCGTGTCCCACCACGTCGTGCACCTCCTGGGCGATTCGTAGCCGCTCCTCGTCGGCCTGCCGACGGGCCTGGTCGACGCGCTCCCGCCGGTTCGCCTCCCGGGAGGACCGGACGACGACGCCCAACGCGAACGGTACGACCGTCCAGGCCGACGCGGGCAGCAGGCCGGACAGCCCCTGCGGCGCGCCCCGGGACCACAGCACGTGCGCGGAGAGCGCGACGGCGGCCAGCCCGGCCGCCCCGGCCGAGCGGCGGACCGGCAGCCGGACGGCGACCGTGTAGACCGCCAGCAGGTACCCGAGCAGGACCGGGCCGTACGGGTAGCCCAACACCAGATAGCCGGCCGTCACCGGGGCGATGAGCGCCAGCGTGCCCAGCGGCCGGCGGCGGCGGACGGCCAGCGGCAGGGTGATCACCGCGATCAGCAGCTCGCCGAGGGCGTCGACGGGGACCGAACCCGGCTGCTGCCGCCCGGCCAGCGGCGTGGCGAAGAGCGAGAACGCCAGCAGGCTGACCGCCATGGCCGGGTCGGCCACCAGCGTCCAGAACCGGTCGCCGGGACCGGTCAACCTCCGCATGACATCACAGGATGTCACGCCGGTTCAGGAGCAGCCCCGTCAGCAGGACAAACCCGACGAGATAGCCGGCGACCACCACGCTCGCCTGGCCACCGCCGACCAGCGACGCCACGCCCGGGGTGTCCGGGGTGGCGCCCAGGGCGGCCACCAGCGAACCGGCGTTCGGGCCGGGCAGCGCCTTCTGGGCCTGCCGTACCCAGTCCAGCAGCGGGGCCGCGATGCCGGCCAGCAGGTTCTGCACGGCGAGCAGCCAGACCAGGCCGAGCCCGACCGGCAGCGCCACCCCGCGCATGAGCACCGCCAGCAGGCCACCGAGCGCCGCCCACATGGTGGCGATCAACCATCCGGCACCGATGCCGGCCAGCAGGTCGGCCGGGCCGGGAAAGGCGACCGGCTGGTCCTGCGCCGTCGCGACGAGCACGCTGGCCACCGCTCCGACCCCGAAGACCGCCAGTACGACGGCGAGCGCGGCGACGGCCAACGCCACCAGCTTGCCGACCAGCACGATCGATCGCGACGGGCCCTGCGCCAGCAGCGTCTTCCAGGTCCCCCAGCCGTACTCGCCGCCGAGGGTCAGCACCCCGAGGATCAGCGTGACCGACCCGAGGAACACCGGCAGCCCGGCGATCGAGTTGCCGACGAGGTTCCCCGGCAGCATCGCCGCGAGACCGCGGTCGGCGGTCGGGCCGCCCGTCCCACTGGCGTAACCGGCGTACGGAATGACGTACGTGAACAGCAGGCTGAGGACCAGTGCGACGGCCAGCAGCAGCCACGAGGCCGGCCGCCGGACGAGCTTCAGCAGTTCCGCGCCGACACTACCCCGCATGGGTCAGCCCACCCTTCGTGGTGAGTTCCAGGAACACGTCCGTCAGGTCCCGCTCGCGCATCCGCAGCTCGCTGACGGCCACCCCGCCGTCGACCAGCTCGGCGTTCACCGCGGCGGCCCGGTCGGCCGGCACGGCGAGTTCGAGCGCGTCGTCGGTGACCCGGACCGGGGCGTCGCCCAGCAGCGCCCGGGCCAGGTCGGCGGCCCGGTCCAGCGGTCGGGCCACCACCCGCAGGGTCGCGCCGCCGAGCAGCTCGGCCACCGTGCTCTCGGCCACCAACCGGCCCCCGGCCAGGACGCCGACCCGGTCGCAGACCTGCTGCACCTCGCTGAGCAGGTGGCTGGAGAGCAGCACCGTGCAGCCGCCGACGCCGAGCCGCCGGATCAGGGTGCGCATGTCGGCCATCCCCGCCGGGTCGAGCCCGTTCGTCGGTTCGTCCAGGATCAGCAGCCGGGGATCCTTCAGCAGCGCCGCGGCCACGCCGAGCCGTTGTTTCATGCCCAGCGAGTAGCCGTCGTACCGGTCACCGGCCCGGCCGGCGAGGTCGACCAGGTCCAGCACCACCGGGACCCGGTACGCCGGCACGCCCGCGTACCGGGCCAGCAGGCGCAGGTTGTCCCGCCCGGACAGGTACGGATAGAACGCGGGCCCCTCGATCAGCGCGCCGACCCGGTCCAGGTGACCCGGTTCGCCCGGCCGCACGCCGCACAGCCGTACCTCGCCGGCGGTGGGCCGGACCAGTCCGAGCAGCATCCGCAGGGTGGTGGTCTTGCCGGCGCCGTTCGGGCCCAGGAAGCCGTACACCTCGCCGGGCCGTACCGTGAGGTCCAACCCGTCCACGGCGACCAGGTCGCCGTACCGCTTGGTCAGCCCCCGCGCCCGGACCGGTGGCGGCCCGTCGATGGTTTCGGTCATGCCCCCAGGTTGCCGCCCACGCCGCCGGCCCGCGTCGGCCCACGGGCGGCGTTCCCGGTACGTCCCCGGACGTACCCTGCCCCGCGCCGATGCGCGCCGATGCGCGCCGATGCGCGCCGCTCGGCCGGTCCGCCGGCCAGCACCAGCGCCAGCGCGCACGGCCCCCGGAGGCCGGCGGTTAGGAGAGGGCCCTTCCTATACAAAAGGCGATAACAAGGTGCCCTTCCTTACACGGCGGCCAGGACGGCGGCCTCGACCCGGTCCCGGTCGCTGGCCGAGGACCAGTCCCCCTCCAGGTAGAAGGCGTCCACCACGTCGCCGCCCAGGGTGCTGACCCGGGCGGCCCGGACCACGGCGCCGGCCGCGTCCAACGCGCCGGTCACCCGGTGCAGCAGGCCGGCTCCGTCGGCCGCCCGCAGTTCCAGCACGGCCGCGTCGGTGGCCGCGCCCCGATGCCAGACCACCCGGGGCGCGGCGCCGGGCAGGGGCGCCGAGCGGATCCGCAGCCGCCGGGTCACCGAGTCGTCGCCGGCGAGGACCCGGCGCAGGTCGGTGGCGAGCGCGGCGGGTTCCGGCGGGCTGCCGTAGCGGGGCTGCACCCGGCAGCGCACGAGGGCCCGTCCGGCCACCGCGCAGGCGTCGGCGGTGAGCACCTCCAGCCGGTGCGCGGCGAGGCAGCCGGCCACCGCCGCGAGCAGACCGCGCCGGTCGGCCGCCGCCACCGTCACCGCGTCCGCGGTGATCCGCAGGGCCGGCAGCGGCCCGGCGACCAGCGCCGGATCAGGTTCCGGCGGGGCGGGCAGCTGCCCGGTGTCCAGCGCGGTGCGTACCCGGTCGACCAACTCCGCGACCAGCCGGTTCTTCCAGTCCGACCAGGCGGCCGGCCCGGTGGCCCGGGCGTCGGCCCGAGCCAGCGCGTGCAACAGCGCGAGGGTGCCGACGTCGCCGACCGCCTCGACCACCCCGGCGATGGTGACCGGGTCGCTCAGGTCCCGCCGGGTCGCCACCTCGGGCAGCAGCAGGTGCGACCGGACCAGCCGTTCGATCAGCGCCACCTCGGCGGCCGGCAGCCCGATCCGGGCGGCGACGGCGGCGGCGATCGGTGCCCCGACGGTGCTGTGGTCGCCACCCGGCAGGCCCTTGCCGATGTCGTGCAGCAGTGCGCCGACCAGCAGCAGGTCGGGCCGGTCCACCTCGCGGGCGTACCGGCCGGCCTCGGCGGCGGTGACCACGAGGTGCCGGTCCAGGGTGAACCGGTGTACCGGGTTGTGCTGGGGCAGGCTGCGCAGCCGGGGCCACTCGGGCAGCCAGCCGTCGACCAGGCCGTACCGGTCGCAGGTCTCCCAGGTGGACACCAGGCCCGCGCTCGCGCCGAGCAGGCGGAGGAACGCGGCGCGGGCGGGCGCCGGCCACGGGGTGGGCAGCGGTGGGCCGTACGCGGCGAGCCATTCGCAGGTGGCCCGCGCGATCGGCAGATTGTGGGTGGCCGCCGCGGCGGCCACCCGCAGCGACAGGCTGGGGTCCGGGCGCGGGCCGATGGCGGCGCGGGCCAGCACCAGCTCGCCGTCCTGTTCGACGACGTCGGTCGCGACCGGACGGCGGGCCGCTCGGGTACCGGTCCCGGGTGCCCCGCCGCGGCTGCTGACCGGGGCCGGCCGGCCGAGGCCGGTGCGCAGCCGCGCCACCGCGCGCCAGGCGTCGTCCAGGGCGTGGCTGATGGTCCGGGCGTCGCTGGCGACCCGGCGCAGCAGCGCGTCGCCGTCGTTGACCTCCGGTTCCTCCCGCCACACCTGGTCGGCCGCGCCGGGCTGCGGCGGTACGGTGTCGGCACCGCCGGGCTGGGGCTGCCGCAGCTCCAGCAGCGCGGCGACGGCCGCCCGCTCCTGGGCCAGCAACCGGTCCACCCGGCGGCCGGTGACCAGGTGCAGTGCGTCCCGGGTGTCCAGCAACCGTCGATGGGCCGCCCGGACGGCCGGGCGGGACGAGTCGGTCATCCCGGCACGGCCGATGGCGCGCAGCACCGAGACGTCCCGCAGCCCGCCGGTGGCCTCCTTGAGGTCGCCCTCGAGCAGGAAGGCCAGTTCGCCGTGTGTCGCCCGGCGTGCCTCGGTCAGCTCCCGCAGGGCGGGCAGGCGGCGGGGCGCCGTCCGGCGCCACTGGTCCGCCGCCGCCACGACCAGCTGCTCGGCCAGGTCCCGGTCCCCCGTCACGTACCGGGCGTCGAGTAACCCGAGCGCCACCTTGAGATCGTCGTGCGCCACGGACAGCGCCTCCGGCAGGGTCCGGACCGAGTGGTCGAGCCCGTGCCGCGCGTCCCAGATCGGATACCACAGCGCGGCGGCCAGCTCGGCGATGCCGGGCACTCCGGAGTGCAGCAGCACCAGATCGAGATCGCCGTGCGGGGCGCACTCCCGGCGGCCCAGTCCGCCGACCGCCAGCAGCGCCACCCCGGTGGGCGGGAAGTCGGCCGGCAGCAGGCCGGTCAGCCAATGGTCGAGGGGGGAGGGGGGGGGGGGAGGTGGGGGGGGGGAGGGGAGGGGGGGTTGACTTAACGTTCCCGTTGTCCGGGCTGGCCTGCTGGGACGTGTCCACAGGGGGTTAACGGGTCGACCCCGGCGGGTACGAGCTGATGATCG
>NZ_JBTIXF010000070.1:0-33329 GCF_055793945.1 Plantactinospora sp. A48
TTTGTTGCACACACATCAAGATCATGGCGGGGATGATCTATTTGTCGAGCACCCCACATCGACGTGCCTCGCCATAACCCAACGAACCGAACCAGTTACCCGACAGTCTCTTAGAGCGGACTGCGCCAAGTCTCGATCGACGAACGGGATTGCTCCATATCTACCTTGGAGGTATCCGCGCTCCAAGTTCTCTGACTTCCGCGGCCGGAACTCCGTCAGGGGGTAGAGGCGTGTTGCCCCGTCCTTCGCCTTCTCGGTCAGCCAAACTTCATCGCGTCGGAGCGGGGCATCTCCTAGGAGAACGCCCATAAGGGAGGGGTCATGCGTGTTGAAGACTAGTTGAGCCCCTGCGGTGTTCAGGTTGGGATCATGGAAGATGCGGATTACTTCTCCGCTTAAGCGCGGGTGAAGGCTCGCATCTAGCTCATCTACGAGTAGCAGCGTCCCCTTGTCGAGAGCCCGCATTATCGGGCCAATCAGGCCGAGCCACGCTCGAGTGCCCATCGACTCGTCATCAAGATCGAGGAATGCTGCATCATCATTTCCGATGCGATGAGCGAGCTGAGTTCCTTGAGCAATCTCCGCCCAATCAACCTCTACACGATTTACGTTGGGGCTGAGAGCTTGCACCAGTGTCTTGACGCGATTCTTGAATTCTTCGTCGACCTCGTTCTTTACGATCCTTAGGTCGGATATCCCTAGGTCCGCAAATCGCAGCAAGTCGAGAATTGCAGCCTTCTTGTCTTCATTCTTTACCTGGGCAATCGTGTATCGGACGTGCGCCTCTCGGTCACCGGGAGTAGCCCTCTCGATTCCGTTGTCGAACCAATTCGCTAACTCTGTCAGTTGCTGATGGTTGTTGGCTGCTGCAGCAGAAAGGAAGAGACTATTCTCGCGGGTCAAGTCAGCGATTAGGTTGGGCCTTCCGCGCAGTGCGCGCCCAAACCTGAACTCGTTATCACGGCTCACATCGCGGTCAAAAAGCAGTCTCGGTCGGCCCTTTGGGAAGACATAGAGCCATTCCTCGACGATTCTCTCATGGTCAAATCGGAAACCATACTGGTAGCGCTCACCACTGAGGAGGACCTCAGCCTCGAACATGACAGGTAGAGAGTTGTGAGGTTTGGCAAAGAAGGGCGAGTATGGGATTTTTGACGATGGCTTCCAGGACTGGTGTGAGTTAGACACCATGTTGGCCATCGACCAAATAGCTCGCAATACGTTCGTCTTTCCGGATGCATTCGATCCGTAAATAGCTGCGATCGAGCCCAGGTGAATGTCTCCGTGAATCCCGAGCGGGGTGGTTACCTCTTCGGTTTCCACCCAAGAAGGGACAACCATGGACACCTCCGTCAAATCTCGGAGGGATCGGTAGTTCTCGGTGCGGACGGTGATCAGCATGGTGTCTCCCGAGCCGGCTGGCGCGCTGCTCCCTCATCGCCTGTCACGATCAAAGTATGCGCGAAAGTGCTTGAGGATGCACTAACTTTGTCTGAGATGCAACTTAACGAACGAGCGGGACCTCGTCGTGGTAACAGCTCGTTAGCAGGAGAAGCGGCCACGCCGGTGGTGCTGGGACCTCCGTGGGGCCGGGTACGGAGTTCGGGCGAGGGCTTCAGCTTCGAGGCCGACAACTTGGGGCCCGCGCCGATGACCATGACCGGATCTCGACTCCGTATCGCTCGGACGCGATCGGCGTCGCCTTGCCGAGCTTGCAGATGTTGATGTGTGCTGAATGGGAAGCTGATCAGCTCCCGATCCGGGTCCATCGCGCCGTACCGGCGTGACCATCCGTGTGGTGTGATCAGCGGCCGAGGGCAGGGTCGCCGGTGATGGCTGGGGCGCGCGGTGAGTGGTCCAGCAGCGGGTCATGCCTCGATGCCGAAGTCGGCGGCGATCTCGGCGTTGGTGTCGGCCGAGTCCCAGTCGCTGGGGAGATCCAGTTGCTCGGCCAGGGAGCCGATCGCGGTGCGGTTGACCTGCCGTACCAGTGGCACGACTTTCGCCACCGGGGTGCGCGCCCGGTCGATGATGATCTCTTCGCCGCGTTCCACCCGCATGGCGCTACCTCCTCGGTTAGCTACCGTCCTAGTTTGGCCGACCCCTGGTCAGCCGTCATGCCCCGTGTAACGGGTCCGGTTCGGGTAAGAAGGGCTGCGGACAATCCTCACGGAAGGACCTGAGATGAACCTGGATCGCCCGATCGCCCCGGATCCGTACGAGCTGCTGCCGCAGGTGCCGTCGTTCACGCTGACCAGCGCCGACGTGGCGAACGGGGAACCGATGGCGGCGGAGTACGCGCACGACAGCGTGGGCGGCGCCAACATCTCGCCGCAGCTGAGCTGGTCGGGGTTCCCCGACGGGACGCAGAGCTTCGTGGTGACCTGCTTCGACCCGGACGCTCCCACCGGCAGCGGTTTCTGGCACTGGTCGCTGATCAACCTGCCGGTCTCGGTGACCGAGCTGCCCCGGGGCGCGGGGGGCCAGCCGGTCGAGGGGGCGGTGGCGATGCGCAATGACTACGGCTCGCAGGGGTACGGCGGGGCCGCGCCGCCACCCGGTGACCGCGCGCACCGGTACCTGTTCGCGGTACACGCGCTGGACGTGCCGGCCCTCGACCTCGGCCCGGACACCCCGCCGGCCCAGGTCGGCTTCAACCTCACGTTCCACACCCTGGCCCGGGCGGTCATCCGGCCGACGTACCAGATCAAGGAGTAACCACCACCGGCGGTGCCGGCGCGCCCGGGAGTATCCACGGGCCGCGCCGGCCCGGGAGCCGAGCCAGGCCGGGGCGATGCGTGGGCAGAACGAGGTGGCGGGTGGCCGGCAGGGAGGTCGCGTCCGTCAGGCGGGTACGCGGGCGACCGCGAAGACGGACTGTCCGAACGGCGGCCGGACGAGCTGCTCGGCGGCCTTGGTGACGGGCAGCACGAGGGTGTCGTACACCTTCACCATCGGCCCCTCCTTCGGCATCAGCCGGAACACGCTGGTGGCCATGAAGTAGCCGAGCAGGCCGAGGGCGTTGGCGTAGTGCAGCTTCTCGACCCGCAGGCCCGCCTCGGTGAGCGCCGCCCGCATGGTCTTGCGGGTGTACCGGCGGACGTGTCCGGTGGCGATGTCCGCGGGGCTCATCGCGAACTGGAACGCCGGGACGATCAGCACGATCGCACCGCCGGGCCGGACCAGGTCACGCATGCTGCGCAGCGCACCGACGTGGTCCTCGATGTGCTCCAACACGTTGTACGAGACGACCGCGCTGTAGTCGCCGCGCTCGGAGTGCGGCAGCAGCATCTCGCGTACCTCGATCTTGGGTTCGACCGAGAGTCGCTCCTTGAGCGTGATCAGCCGCTCCGGGTCGGCCTCGGTGGCCGTGAACCGGGTCAGGTGCGGCGCCCACTCCAGGGCGTAGTCGCCGAGACCGCTGCCGATCTCGATCGGGTTGTCGCCCAGGTAGGGGAGGGCGAGCTCGACGAACCACCGCCGGTGGTTCACCGCGGTGGCCAGGCCCTCCAGCACTTCGGACTGGACCTGCTGGTCTCCGGTGAGTTCTGCCATTGCGTAGACGCCTCACGATCTGGTCTGAACCTGCACCTGAACCCGAAAGAGTCAACCATCAACGGCGACTGTACGGAAATCAGGGACCGCGATACGGGACCAATGCGAAGTTTACTCGCTATTAACGCTGATGTGCCCGCGGCCGACAACTACCCTCGATACACTCCGAAATGGTATGACACGGCCCTGCGCCGCTCACGGCGGGCCCCCGGTGAGTTTCGACCCGGAAACGGTGCCGAGGGCGGACCGGTCGAGGCACGGTACGTCAGGCGGGGCGGATGCAGCAGCCGGCGCAGACCTTCGGCTTCGGCAGGGTGAACGCCAGGCAGCAGGTCCGGCGCTGCACCATGGGCGCACCGGTGGGGCCCGGGACCAGGTCGATCAGGTCCTCGACGCCGAGCGCGGCGAGCAGGGTGTCCAGGGCGGCCACCGAGGAGCCGGGAACCCGGTCGGCGGCGCGCAGCACCGCGTACGCCACGCCGGAGGCGACCGAGCCGAGCAGGGTCCGGGCGCCGATCCGGACGTGCGCGTGCAGGGCGTCGAGCATGGGGGTGAGGTGCCGGTCGAGCAGCGAGCCGCGCAGCGCGGCGAGCAGTTCCGCCTCGTCGCGGACCACCTGCACGGTGGCCGGCTCCACCGGGAACGAACCAATCCCAGGACGGCCGGCGGTGGCCGGCGTCGCGAGCGGGTCGCCGGGCAGCACGGCCACCCGGACCGACCGGCGCAGCCCCACCGTGATCAGCGAGCCGGCGTCGTCGAGCCGGACCAGCACGTCCGCCGGGTCGAGCAGCGGCACCCGGCGCGCGGTCAGCCAGCCGAGCACGACCGGCAGCGCCAGCCAGTAGGTGTACGCCTTCCAGGCGAGCGCCGCGGCGGCGTGCGGCTGGGCATCCCAGCGGCGGGCGGCGAGGTCCAGCAGTTCGTCGAGCCGGCTGCCGTCGACCAGGGCGGTGGCCGGCAACCAGCCCGTCTCGTCCTCGACGACCAGTTGGGGCGCGAGGCCGGGCAGCACGTCCGTGCCGAAGATCGACCGCAGGGTGTCGGTGATCGGATCCAGCGGCCTGGACCGCGCCGCCGGGGCCGCCAGACCGGGGGTGAGGGTCGGCGCGGACGGCGACCGCCATGGGCTGGTTGCCGAGCCGGTCATCACCACCACGCTGGGCTCCCGCATCTGGGTCGGGCCCGTCTCGTCACCGGGCAGGGATCGTCGTACCGCGACTAAGGCTAGG
Source organism: Plantactinospora sp. A48 (assembly GCF_055793945.1). Taxonomy (NCBI): domain Bacteria; kingdom Bacillati; phylum Actinomycetota; class Actinomycetes; order Micromonosporales; family Micromonosporaceae; genus Plantactinospora; species Plantactinospora sp. A48. The sequence continues at coordinate 4,785 of NZ_JBTIXF010000070.1, forward strand.
CTAACCAACGCCGGCCGGTTAGGCAAACCTAACCTGGTGGCTGACTGAGTCGGGAAGCTGGCTCGCGGTCCCTGGCCTGATACCCGGGGTCGGGGAGCCTAAGCCCGCGCCTGGGGCCCGGTCGACGTGCCGTGCGCTGGCGGAGCGTGTCGAAAAGCACACGTATCGTGCCTAGCATTTACGATCATCATTCGACTGTCAAGGTGAATGTCGAGAACCCTTCACTTCGCTGACCTCGGCCGGGACCGCCAGCACACTGGAAACTCCCGGCCTTGAGGACACCGATGACCCTCTCGCCCATCGAACGGGCTGCCGACTCGTTCGCGGCTGAGCTTTCCCGGCGGCGGGTGGCGCGTGGGCTCACCAAGAAGCAACTCGCCGCACGGATGGGCTTCGACCCGTCGTACGTCAGCCACGTCGAAGGGCGTCGGCACCGCCCGACCGAGGACTTCGCCCGCCGCGCCGAGGCGGTGCTCGGCGCGAGCGGAGCGATCTGGCAGCGCTTCCAGGAGTACGACGAGCTGCGGCAGACCCGTACCGCCCCCGGACCGCGCCGCACGGCGGCCGTGCCCGAACAGTGGCTGCCGCCCGGCACGGGACTGCTGGTGGAGCAGGAGGTGGCCGCCTGCCGGTACGTGAACGGCGCCTACCGCTGCGTGGTCCGGCGCCGCCTCTACAACGGTGGCAACGAGCCGGTGACCCGCTACCTGGTCCGGATCGCCGTCGACCGCTACCCGCACGACCCCGGCCGCTCCAACCGGCACCATCGGGAGCACCCGCTGACGTTCGCCGAACTCGACCTCCAGGCCAGGTGCCGGGACGACGGCCGGGTGGAGCCGATGGACTGGCGGACCAAGCACGACCGGGACGCCTTCAAGGAGGCGTGGCTGCTCTTCGAGAACGCCGAGGGCCGGTTCCCGCTCTATCCGGGCCGCCGGGCCACCATCGAGTACGCGTACACGGTCAGCGAGGAGAAGTGGGGCCCGTGGTGGCAGCGGGCCGTACGGATGCCGACGCAGCGGCTGGTCATCCGGGTCGACCTGCCGGCCGAACTGGATCCGCAGGTCTGGGGCGTGGAGGCGTCGCTGTCGGCCGAGGAGGGGCCGCTGCGCACCCCGATCGACCGCCGCGAGGAGAACGACCGGGTCAGCTTCGAGTGGAGCACCGACTACCCGCAACTGCACGCCCGGTACCGGTTGGAGTGGCGGTTCCGGGCGGGGGCCTCGGTCGCCGCCGCTCCGGAGGCCGGCTCGGGTGAACGGGCCAGCGAACGGATGCAAGCGGCCGGCATCGTGCAACGCGGCTCCGACGTGCTGCGCCAACCGACCCGCCGGTTCGACCTGCCCGCCGAGGAGGAATCCGCGCGGGACGTCGTACGCCGGTTGTTGGAGTCGCTGGAGCGGATCGACCAGTTGCACCCGTTCAGCAAGGGCGTCGGGCTGGCGGCGCCGCAGCTCGGCCTGGCCTACTCGGCCGCGGTGGTCCGGCCGCCCGACCGGGGCGCCGAACCGGTCGTCCTGCTCAACCCGCGGGTGGTGGACGCCGGCCCGGACGGCGACGAACAGTACGAGGGCTGTCTGTCCTTCTTCGACGTGCGCGGGCTGGTGCCCCGGCCGCTGCGGTTGGACGTCGAGCACCTGGAGTACGACGGCTCGCCCGTGATCACCTCCTTCGAGTACGCGATGGCCCGGCTCGTCGCGCACGAGATCGACCACCTGGAGGGCCGGCTGTACGTCGACCGGATGCCCCCGGGAGTGCCGTTGGTGCCGGTGGAGGAGTACCGCGACAGCGGACGGCCCTGGGACTACTGAGCCACCCCGTCGACGGGGCCGGGCCCCGGGTTCTGTGGTGAGCAGAACCCGGGGCCCGGTTTTTGGGGGGAGGGAGGTCTGAGGCGGCCGGGGTCGGGCGGACGCGGGTCAGGCGTCGCCGAAGGTGTCGTACCGGATGTTCTCGGTCGGCACCTCCTGCTCGGCGAGCACCCGAAGCACCGACCGGACCATCCGGGTCGAACCGGAGACGAAGCAGTCGTGGCCGGTCCACGGACCGAACCGGTCCAGCGCCTGCCCGAGCGTCCCGTGCTCGCCGGGGAACGACGGGTCGTCGCTGCACACCGGCACCACCGACAGCCAGGGATGCCGCGCGGCCAACCGGTGCAGCGCGTCGAGACCGTAGAGATCCGGACCGGTGCGGGCGCCCACGAAGACGTGTACCCACCGGGTGCGGTTGTACCGGGCCAGCTCCTCCACCAGGGCCTTGACCGGCGCGATGCCGACGCCGGCGGCCACGCACAGGACATCCCGGTCGGACTCCGGGTCCAGCGTCATCGACCCCATAGGCGCGGCCACCCGGAGCAGGTCGCCGGGGCGCACCCGGCGCACCAGGGCACCCGACACCCAGCCCGCGTTGCGGCAGCGGACGTGGAACTCCAACACGTTGTCCTCGGTCGGCGCGTTCGCGATGGAGTACGTCCGCCACATCCGGGCCAGGTGCCGGGGAGCCTCGACGCTGACGTACTGACCGGCCCGGTACGGCAGCGGATGCTGCAACGGCTGGCAGGTAAGGACCGCGATGTCCGAGCCGTACCGCTCGTGGGTGAGCACCTCGGCATGCCAGAACGGCGGGTTCGGGTCGGCCGCCGCGCCGGCGAGCATCCGGGCCGCGATCGCCGCGTACGCCTCGCGCCACGCCTGGTCGTACTCGATGGTCCACTGGTCGCCGGCGAAGGCCCGCAGGGTCTCCACCAGGGCCGTCCCCACCACGTCGTAGTGCTCGGGCCGCACGTGGTACTTCCGGTGGTCGCGGCCCAGCCCGCGCAGGTAGGCGTCGAACTGTTCCGGGTCGTCGACGGTGTGGATCGCCGTGACGAGCGCCTCCAGCAGCCGGTTCCGTTGCGTGGTCAGCTGCACCGGAAACAGCGGGCGTAGCTCCGGGTCGGCGACGAACATCCGCGCGTAGAAATTGCTGGCCAGTTGATCCCGTCGATCCTCGACGAGAATCCAGCTCTCCTTCAACAGCCGCCCGAGGTTGTCCATTGACGTCCCTCTCGGTATGGTCGTGCGCTGGACAAGCCCCGCACGAGCTGGCCGGTCAGTTCGCGGTCGGTACTGGGGTGGCCCGAACTCGCGGATGCCTTGTGCTCGCGTTCAGCATGGACACGCTGCGTTGCGGACGGTCGCACACAGAGTGCGACCGAGAGTCGTGCTCATGGATCTGACCGAAAATGCGACCCCCGCCGGGCCGCTCGGCCGAGCCGGCCGGCACCACCGGCCCGCGCGTTCGGGCAGAGTGTCAGGGTGACCGTTGATCTCGTCAGCCCGCTACGCCGGCGGACCCTCGGTACCGAGGCCCTGCTCGTGCTCGGCGTCTCACTGGGCCAGTCGGCCATCTACTCCCTGGTCACCATCGTCGCCCGGCTGACCGCCGACCGACCGCTGTCCGAGCAGACCGCCACGCTCAACCCCTCACAGTCCACCCGGCCGTGGTTCGACCTGGCGTACCAACTGCTCGGTATCGCCTTCGCGCTCGTTCCGGTGCTGCTGGCCGTACACCTGCTCAACCGGGACCCGGGCGACGCGCGCGGGACACTCGGCCTGGACGCCCGACGGCCCGGCGCGGACCTGGGCTACGGCGCGGCGCTCGCGGCCCTGGTCGGACTGCCCGGCCTCGGACTGTTCTGGCTGGCGGCCCGGCTCGGCATCAACGCCAGCGTCGTGCCGGCCGCCCTGCCCCACCTGTGGTGGTCGGTGCCCGTGCTGATCCTCTCGGCCGCGCAGAACGCGATCCTCGAAGAGATCGTGGTGGTCGGTTACCTGGTGACCCGGCTCCGCGAACTGGCCTGGCGCGGCTGGGTGGTGATCGCCGCCAGCGCGGTACTACGCGGCTCCTACCACCTCTACCAGGGCATCGGCGCCTTCTTCGGCAACGCGATCCTCGGCGTGATCTTCGTGCTGTTCTTCCTCCGGACGAGGCGGGTGCTGCCGCTCGTGATCGCGCACACCCTGCTCGACGTCGTCGCCTTCGTCAGTTACGCCGTGCTGCCCCGCTCCTGGTTCTCCTGGCTCTGACCAGAGGAAGGGAAGGGCGCCTGCCGGCGCTGGCTACAGAGCGGTGCGCCGGAAGTGGGTCGCCGCCCGGGCGGCCAGCCGCTGCGTCGCCTCGGCGTTGGCGGCCGCGGCCGTCAGGGCGCCACCACCCGGAATTCCCCGGGCCGCCAGCCGCAGCGCCAGCCAGCCACTCGACTGGGCGGCGACCGGCGCCATCAACCGCCGGCAGCCTGCCAGCCAACGGCCCACCGGTTGGCCCTCGGGCACGTCACCCCGCGCCGCCCCCAACGCCGCCCGCGCGCTCGCCGCGTCCCGGTGCGCGCCGGTCAGCACCAGCAGGTCGACCGCCCGTTCCGGATCCGTCGGATCATGGTCGTACGCGGCGGCGACGTGCAGAATCAGCCCAGCCTGAGCCCACGACACGGCGGCCAGCTCGGCAACCGGGGCGAGCAGCCCGGTCGTGGTCGCCAGCACCGCGCCCGCACCCGCGAACCGGGCGTACCGCCGGCTGGCCAACCGGGCCAGCCCATCCGGACCCGCCGTCGGATACGCCGAACGGGTCCGCGCGGCCCAGTCCCGGGCCCGGGGCCCGAGCGTCTCCACCGCCGTCTGGGCCAGCACCTCCGCCGCCTGCTCCGGCCGATCCAGCAGCCGGTGGAGGGTTCCGGCCCCGATCGTCGTACGGGTCGCCGGCCGGCTCGGCACACCGTCCAGCTCATCGTCGCGGTCGTCGACGGCGAGGGCCGCCGCGGACCCCGGCGGCTCAATACGGTCGTCGACGGCAAGGGCCGCCGCGGACCCCGGCGGCTCATCGGCGGTGAACCCCGACCCGATGGGTACGACGGCAGTGGCGCCGTCCAGGCCCTCCGCGGCAGCCGGCGTACGGGCGGTCGCCGTGGAAGCCGTACCGCCGCTCGGTTCGTCGGCCGTGCCGGTGGTCGGCTGCTCGGTCGTGACCGCGCTCGGCGGTTCAGTCGCCCGCGCGCTCGGCTGTTCGCTCGGCCCTTCGATCGTGTGCGGCCTTGGCTGTTCGGTCGTACCCGCGCTCGGTTCGTGAGCCGTGCCGGCGTCGGCCGGTGGCGCGGTTTCGGTCGCGCGTTTCGGCGTGCTCCTCTTCCTGGCCGGCGCCGTCCGGCCAACCGCCTTCGCCGTCTCGGCCGGCTTGGTCGTTCCGGCTGTCTCGGCCGGCTTGGTTGCTCCGGGCGTCTCGGTCACCGGGACAGCCTTTACCGCCTTCACCGCCGGGGTCGACTCGGCCTGCTTCGTCGCCTCGGTCGCCTTGGTGGTTCCTTCGGTGGAGCTTGCCTTCTTTGTCGCCTTTCGTGCCGGGCGGGTCCGTTGCGTCGGACCGGGGCTCTCGCTGGGCGCCGCTGACTGATCGTTGTGCTCCGCGCGTTCGTTGCGCTCCGCCGGGTCGCTGTGCTCCGTGCGGTCGCTCTGCGCCGTTGGGTTGCTGTGCGCCGTTGGACTGCTGTTTGTCGATGGCTGGTCGACCGGATCGGAGCTTGTGGCGACCGCCTCCGGCGTACCCGAAGTGGTGGAAGCCCGGCCACGCGAGCCGGCCTTCCTGCCGGCGGTCTTGCCCGCGGTCCTTCCCGGGCGACGTTCGCCAAGATCCGGGGTCTCGGCCGCGCCGCCGGGCGTTTCGGTGGTCAGGGGTTCGGTGGTCCGGAGCTCGCCGGTCCGGGGCTCGCTGGTGCGCGGCGCTGGCGTCCGCCGCTCGCCGGGCTCCCGATCGGCCTGTTCCGCCCGGTCGGTCTGTTCGGTCTGGCTGGTCCGGCCGCTGCCTGTGGTCCTCGGCTGATCGGCCTCGATCGTCGGTGGCTGGAACAGGACAGCGGGAGCGGCCTTCGCCGGCCGCCTGCGCGGGCCGGGCGGGTTTCCGGGCGCCGGATCATGGGCGGCCGGGACCGGGGTCGGCACCGACGCCGACCCGGTCGCGCGATCCCGCCGACTTCGCGCGGGCGATCCCGTCGACGGGCGTTCAGGCTGGTCCTTGGCCGGCTGATCGTCCATGTCCGCAGCCTAGTCGTGAGTGACCTTCCACACCTCTCGGCGACATCGATCGGCGTGCCACCGACTGGCGCCGGGCGAGAATGATGGGCACTTCCGGACCGGGCCGTCGCGACTGCCTCCGGCTCCTCCCGGCCGCCGGCCCTGGCCGAAACCGGTCTGAGTGGCCCGTTCGACCAGATCAACCGGCCCGTGCCGCGATTCCGTATCAGCTGGGGGCGGGGCGCGGACGGGCCGTATCGTAAAGGTGCTTTGCTCAGGTCGCTGCCGGCCCTGTATCCTCGGGCGTCGGTGGTCGCGCGACCGCCGGGGAGACTTCGCCTAGTCTGGTCTATGGCGCCGCACTGCTAATGCGGTTGGGGTTAACCGCCCCTCCCGGGTTCGAATCCCGGAGTCTCCGCGCTCCGACCGGGTGTGTAAACTGGCCGGGCACCTGCGCCCGTAGCTCAACGGATAGAGCATCTGACTACGGATCAGAAGGTTAGGGGTTCGAGTCCCTTCGGGCGCACAAGATCATGAGGGGCCTGACCTGCCGATATGGCGGTCGGGCCCTTTCTGCTGTTCGGCCTGTGTGGACGGTGGGTGTCACGTGGGTGCGATGTGGGCCGCCCCCGAAGCCGACTTCTTCTCGCGCTTGGTGTCCCTGACCTGCTGCTTCGGAGTCGGACCCGGGGCGCTCGGGGTCGGAGCACCTGTTTTCGGTCGGCGGGCGGGTCGGTTCTCCCGGGCCTTGTTCTTGATCTTCTTCCGGGTGCGGCGGGCGGCGGCCAGGACGAGGTGGGCGGTGGCGTCGGCGCAGTGCCGCTGTACCTCGGGTAGGACGCTGGTGTAGATGTCGGCGGTGATCACGATGCTGGAGTGGCCGAGGAGATCTTGCAGGGTTTTCAGGTCGGCTCCGGCCTGATGCGCGAGGGACGCAGCGCCGTGCCGCAGGTCGTGCAGCCGCACCGGAGGTAGCCCGGTGCGCTGGACGAGTTTGCGGAATCGGGTGGTGGCGTAGTTCGGGTTGATCGGCAGGCCGTCGGCACGGGTGAACACGTACCCGGTGTCGGTCCACGCCTTGCCGTCCGCAGCGTTTCCGTTCGGTGGTCGAGTTGGCGGCGGCGGTGCGTGCGCAGGACTTGGACGGTGCGCTTGTCCAAGGCGACGGTGCGGCGTCCGGCGGGGGTTTTCGGGTCGCCTTCGATGATGGTGTAGCCGGCGGTGGTGCGGTTGCGTTCGATGGTGAGCACGCCGTGGTCGAGGTCGATGTCGGTCCACTGCAGGCTGCACATCTCGCCGCGGCGTAGGCCGCGCAGGGCGGTGAGCCACCAGAACGCGAACAGGGAGTCGTCGGTGACGGAGCTGAGGAACTCGGCGAGTTGGTCGGCGGTCCAGACTGCCACGGCCGGTCGGGCGCCGGTCTGCTCCCAGGACTCGACGCGGGCGTCGGTCCAGACCTTGGCGTGGGGTTGCTGGTAGCCGCTGATCTCGATGTGCCGTGCCGGATTGCAGTCGATCAGCCCTTCGCGGACGGCGAGATTCAACGCCGCCCGCAGGGTGGTGCGCAGGTGCTGCATCGCGGAGGCGGACTGCGGCCGTCCCTTGCCGTTCCTCGTCGCCGCGATCTGAGCGAACACCGTGCGTAGGAGACGGGCGTCGAGGTCGGCGAGCCGGTAGTGCCCGAGGTAGGGGATGAGGATGTTGTCGACGTCGCGGGTGTAGTGGAAGCGGGTGGTGGGTCGGATCTTGGTGCGGTTGTTGAGCCAGTGTCGTAGCCACCGTTTCACGGTCCAGCCCTGCGCGGTGCGGTCCGCGTCAGTGGTGGTCAGCCATTCGTCTCGGGCGCGGCGGGCGGCGGCCTGCGACGGGTAGCCGCCGCGGCGGACCCGTTCTGGCCGGCCGAGCAGATTCGTGGCGGAGCAGTGGAAGTACCAGGTCCCGTGCCGTCGTTCGGCGAGTCGGGGGCAGGACTGTTCCAGTCGCCGCTGGCCGTCGCGGCACCCGCACCGTTTGAAGATCACACCTGACGTCGCCATGATTGTGCCCTTCTTGTGGAGTCACCTGTCCCACCGACGTTGGCTCACCTGCGGGTACGGGCCCGTTGACCGGCGCTCGCCACGTGCGCCTTCCGGCGGTCCACACACGGCTCGGCGTTGGGGGCATGCACGCGGGACCGGAACGGCTGTAGCGCGTGCACGGCCCGGCTCTGCGGGCCTGCTGCACCAGTAGGCGACATCTGAGATGGCCTTGCCCTGTGGGCGGGCTGCAAGCAGGCTACGAGTCCGCAAACATCAGCCAGCCGCAAAGCGGAGAAGAAGTCACAAACCACCCCCATCAAGCAGGGAGACGGTAGCCTTTCTCTGGATCATCATAGTGATCATCGAACTACGTGTTGGTCCGATACGCCACCGACTGTCCGGCCGTGGCGACTGATTGGGCCGGTGTCATGGCGATTCTCGCTGAACTAAAAGCTGCCTGTCGGCGCTGCAGAGCCTCATGGGTCTGCTTTTGGGACGGATTTGGTTACTGACAGTGAGTTTGAGGCAAACGCTGCAAGTGAGGGCCGCTCTTGATGCTCACTGAAAGCTATCTATTGACCCGGTGATCGACGCATGGCTACTGTCCGTGCAGGATCGGTTACGGGGGAGGTATTGGTGGGCGGTCGAGCGCGTTTCGCTTCGGTGGGACGGATGGGTGACTGGGTTTCCGGCCGCGCCGGCCGCATCCTCACGGCAGGTGTCGCATTGGCATTGACGGCGACTCTTGTCGAGGTTGTGCAGCCGTTGACCTCGACGCCCGCGGTTGCGGCCGAGGCACCGGCGGCTGCCGATGTGTTGGAACGGCCAGATGAGCACGCCGCTCTGGTGACCGCACGAATGACGGGTAAGCCAGTGCGGATCATGGATGCGACGTCAGAGACGGTGACCGCGACCGCGCTTCCGGACGGGAGCGTGTCGGTGGAGTCGGCGACGGATCCGCAGCGGGTGCGTAAGGCGGACGGGCGTTGGGCGGACCTGGACCTGAGTTTGCGGCCTGGTGCGGATGGGCGGTTGCGTCCGGTCTCGTCGGTGGCGGATGTTTCCTTCTCGCCTGGCGGTGATGATCGGCTGGTGGAGTTGGTGCGGGCCGGGCACAGGTTGGCCCTGTCGTGGCCGGCGAAGCTTCCGACCCCGGTGGTGGAAGGTGACGCGGCGACATATCGGGAGGTCGTGGCGGGAGCGGACCTGGTGGTACGGGCCACCACCGGCGGGTTCAGCCATGCGTTGGTGATCAAGAATGCCCAGGCGGCTACCGATCCGGCGCTGCGGCAACTGCACTTCGGTCTGGGTGGCGACGTGCAGGTGTCCCGCTCACCCGATGGGTCGTTGCAGGCGGTGGCGGGTAAGCAGCTGGTGGCGTGGTCGCAGCCGGCGGCGATGTGGGACTCGACGAGTCTCGTCCCGGGAGCGGGGAAACCGGATGCCCCGCAGGGATCCGGTAAGGCTACGGCGACAACCGAGCCGGCCGCACCAGTGACGCCTTCCACGCCGGAGGGTGCTGGTGACGCCGCTCGGATTGCTGAGGTGCAGACGCAGCTCAGTGGTGGGGACTTGGTGCTGACGCCGGATGAGGCGTTGTTGGACAGCGCGGATGTCACGTATCCGGTGTTTGTTGATCCTTCCTGGAGTGTGTCGGCGTCGCGGTGGGCGTATGCGACCAGTAACAACGAGTCGAGTGACACGACGGCGGCGCGGGTGGGGTTGAACCCGTCGACGGGGGCCAAGTACAGGTCGTTCTTCGAGCTGCCCACGACGTCGGGCAGTGTGACGATCAAGGGTAAGTACATTCAGTCGGCGACCGTGCAGATGAACCTGGACCACTCGTATTCCTGCGGTGACACGCCGACGAGCCTGTTCCGGACGCCGGGGATCAACGCGACGCCGAAGGCTTCCTGGTCTTCGATGACGTTGTCGACGTTGGTGGGGTCGGCGTCGTCGCACGCGAACGAGTCGGGCACCAGCTGCGCTGTCCAGCCGGACATGTTGGTCAACTTCACCGGCTCGGACCTTCGGGACGATGTGCAGCTGGGAGCGGACAGTAACTGGCCCAGCTACACGGTGGGCCTGTGCGCGTGCGACAACTCGTCCGGGTCGAACGAGGGCGACCAGAGCCGGTGGAAGAAGTTCTACACCAACGGCGCCAAGCTCCTGGTTACCTACACCTCGTACGCCACCGCATCCCGGTTGTCGACGGTGCCGTCGACGAGCTGCGTGACCGGCTCGGGGCGTCCCTACATCAACACCACCACCCCGCAGTTGAAGGCGACGGTGTCCGACCCGGAGGGCTCGTCGGTTGACGCCGAGTTCCACTGGTACGTGACCAACGGCGCGGAGATCGGCAATGTGAAGACCAGCCCCCGGGTCGCGTCCGGGTCGACATTGTCGGCCGCGGTCCCGTCGGGCGCGTTTTCCAACGGCGGTACATACTCCTGGCGGTTGCGCGGCGGTGACGGGGTCGTCTGGGGTCCGTGGTCGTCGTGGTGCGAGTTCACGGTCGACACGGTCGCGCCGTCGGCGATGCCGTCGGTGTCGTCGTCGAACTATCCTGAAGGGCAGTGGGCTGGAGGAGCCGGCAGCGCGGCGAGTTTCACGTTCGGTGCCGCGGGCGTGTCGGACGTGACCGCCTACCAGTACGGGCTGGACGTCAGCCCGCCGAGCCAGAGCGTGGCCGCGGCGAGTCTGGGTGGCGGCGCGTCGCTGTCGGTGCCGGTGAGCAGCGACGGCCCGCACACGTTGTATGTCCGCTCGGTGGACCGGGCCGGCAACCTGTCGGCGATCAAGTCGTACCAGTTCAACGCCGGCGCGGCGGGGGTTACGTCGCCGAAGACGGGTGACATCACCGCAGCGAAGACCGCGATCACCGCGGTTGGCTCGTCCGGGCTTACCTCAGTGACCTATCAGTGGCGCCGTGGCGACATCGACGCGTGGGTGAACATCCCCGCCTCCGACGTGACGAAGGCCGCCGGCGGCGGTGCGGTGACCTGGCCCCTTGCCATAAGCGGCGGCCAGTTCGAAAAGCTGAACTGGGATGTGGCCAAGACCCTCAACGACGCTGAAGCGGGTCCAGACCCGTTGGACGGGCCGGTGCAACTCCGAGGCTCGTTCAACGGTGGCTCTACCTCCAGCCCGGTGACGATCACCTTTGATCTTGACCGTGGGTCAGCCGCCACCGCGGCCGTGGGACCTGGAACCGTCAACCTGATCACGGGAAGCATGTCCGTGAGCCACACGGACGCCAGCGCCGGCGGTATGAGTGTGGGCCGCTCATTCAGCAGTCGGGAGCCGAGTGGTCTGGATCCGTTGTTCGGGCCGGGCTGGGTGGCCGGCACCTTGGTCGCCGACGCGGAAGCCGGCTACACCGGGCTGACGGTCGTGGGCAGCCTGGTACAGGTGGGCACGCCTGACGGTGAGACGATCGGTTTCACCAAATCCGGTACCACAGCAGGCGGCGCTACGTTCTCCCCGCAGGTGGGTGCGGAATCGCTGACGCTCACCTACGCCTCGGCGGGCGACGCGTACACACTGACGGATGGGGACGGCAACAAGGTCACCTTCACCCGGGGGCCGACCGATCCGGCGGGACAGTATGTGCCAACCGCCGCGACACCGACGGGCTCGAGCGACACGACCACCTACTCGTGGGAAAAGGTCACCATCGGTGGACAGCCGGTGGTGCGACCAACACGCCTGCTCGCACCCGTACCCGCAGGCGTCTCCTGCTCCAGTGGAGTCGTACGTGGCTGCCAGGCCATCACCTTCGGCTATGCCACAACCACGACCGCGACGGGCAGCGCCCAGGGCCAGTGGGGCGACTACACCGGGCGGGCGACGCGAATCTCCTACACGGCCTGGGACCCGGACACCACCCCACCCGCGATGCGTACCGTCGACCTCGCTGCCTACACCTACGACAACACGGGACGCCTGCGCGCGTCCTGGGACCCACGGCTGGACTGGACCGATGGAGCCGGCACACACCATCTGATGGAGACGTACGCCTACGACACCGACGGCGTCCTGACCGAACTCCGCCCCGCGGGGCAGGAACCATGGCAGCTGTCCTACACCACCGTGCCAGGCGACGCGGGCAAGGGCCGCCTGGCGCAGGTCAGCCGCTCCGCACTGGCTGCCGGCACCGCCAAGACCACCGTGGTTTACCGCGTCCCGACCTCCGGCACAGGCGCGCCCTACGACCTGTCGCCGACACAGACCGTCCGCTGGTACCAGACCGAAGCCCCCACCGACGCGGCCGCCGTGTTCCCTGCCACACAGATCCCCGACGGTGACCAAGCGACCGGCGCGATGCCGTCGTCGTACGAACGCGCCGACCTGTCATATCTGGACGCAAATGGTCGCCTGGTGAACAGTGCCACGCCGGGTGGAAACATCTCCACCACCTGGTACGACACCTTCGGAAACGTGACCCGCGAACTGTCCGCAAGCAACCGGCAGGCCGCACTTGACGCATCCTCCTCGGACACCGCGTCCCAGGAATCGGACCTCGCCCGGGTCCTGTCAACGTTGAACGTGTACTCGTCCGACGGACAGCGGTTGACCGAAACCTGGGGCCCCGAGCATGACGTCGTGCTCGACAACGGTTCCGACGTACGCGGCCGGGCCAGCACCGCCTACACCTACGACGAGGGCGCCCCCACCACGGGCGGGCCATTCAACTTGGCCACCACCGAGGTGGACCGGGTGCGGGTTTGGGACAACGCGGCCGGGAGTTGGGTGACCTACGACCCGAAGACCATGAAAACCGACTACGACTGGACACTCCGCCAGCCGACGAAGAAAACAGTTGACCCGAGCGGCCTCAACCTGGGTACCCGATACAGCTATGACAGTGACGGCCGTGAGCTGTCGACCACGACGCCGCGCGGTGGCAGCGTCGATACCACCCCGTCCACCCGGGTCACCGTCTACTACACCGCTGCGGCGAACAGCACCTACCCAGAATGCGGCGGACACGCAGAATGGGCTGCCCTGACCTGCCAAACGCGTCCTGGCGGTCAACCCACCTCCGGTCCGGAACTCCCGGCCACGACCACCACTTACGACCTGTACGGGCAAACACGCACCCAGGTCGAGAAAACCAGCGCCGGTGAACTCCGCCGCACGACCATCACCTACGACGCGGCGGGCCGCCAGCAGGAAGTCTCCATCACCGCGGCATCCGCGCTGGGCGAACCGCTGGAAAAACGCCGCAGCGTCTACGACCAGTCCACCGGCCAGCTCGTACGAACCCAGTCGATCAACAGCTCAAACGCTGTAACGGCCGAAATCATCCGCGGCTACGACACCCTGGGAAACCCAACCACCTACACCGACGCCGACAGCAACACCACAACCACCACCTACGACATCGCCGGCCGTCCAGCCACCGTGAACGACGGCAAGGCAACGCGCACCTACACCTACGACGGCGGCAGCGAACGACGTGGCCTGCTGACCTCCGTCCTCGATAGCCAGGCCGGCACCTTCACCGGCAGCTACGACCGCGGCGGCAACCTGGCCAGCCAAACCTGGCCCAACGGCGTTGTCACCACCCTCACCTCCGACGAAAGCGGCACCGAGACCGGCATCACCTACGCCCAGCCCGGATGCGGACAAACGGACTGCACCCTCTACAACGAGACCATTCAATCTAGCGCCGACGGCCAGTGGCGCGACCGCAACTCAACACTGTCCAACCAGGCCTACAGCTACGACAAAGCAGGCCGGCTCGCCGCAGTGCAGGACACGGTCGACGGCCAGTGCACCAGCCGCAGCTACGGATTTGACGCCGCCACCAACCGAACCAGCCTCAGCGAATACGCCCCAGCCGCAGACGATTCCTGCCAGATCACGACCGCCAACACCAGCCGCACCTGGACCTACGACACCGCCGACCGAGTGAACACCAGCGGATACGTCTACGACGCACTGGGCCGGACAAAGACACAGCCGGCAGCCGACTCCACCGTCCCCGGCGGCGCCGACACTCAGATGACCTACCACGTCAACGACATGGTCCGAAGCATCACCCAGGACACACGCCAGGAAGTCTTTACCGTGGATGTGGTTCCCAACCGGATCCGTGCCTGGACCGATACCACCGTCACCAAACACAACCATTACAGTGGTGACGACGACAGTCCAGCCTGGACCGACGAAGGTGACAACAACATGTCCCGACCCATCACTGGCATTTCGGGCATCACCGGCACCTACACCAACGTGGCCGGCATCGTCTGGGGCATCTCCAATCTGCATGGGGACTTCGTGGCCGGTATGGCCCAAACCGGCACTGGGCTCGTCTACACCGGCGAACAAACAGAGTACGGCCAACCACGGAATCAGGCGGACGCAGGAAACCGGCGGTACGGCTGGCTCGGCGCTGCCCAACGAGCCGCTGACACACCCAGCGGCGTTGTTCTGATGGGTGTCCGCGTCTACAGTCCGGCAACAGGACGCTTCCTCTCTGTCGACCCTATGTATGGCGGCAATGATAATTCCTACGAGTACTGCGGTGCTGACGGAATCAATTGCACAGATACGGCAGGAACTTGGAGGATCGTCTCAAGGTGGGGAAGGTGGCATCGATCGTATTTCGGACGATGGGGCGCTGGGCAAGTTACCATCAAATTTTCAAAGCGCGAGACGAGTGAGATCTCGTACTGGGGTGGGTGGGCTGTTTTCTGGCTCGGTGCCATCGGAGCCGTCGTCAGCATTCTTAGCGTTGTTGCCACGGCAGTATTTGCAGTAGCCGCCATCTATGCTGGCTACATTTATATGATGGCGGATGTTGCCGAACACTATAACCGATGCCTGTGGATGACGATATACGGTTGGCGACTGCCAGGGGCGGGGAAACATGCCAACCTTCTGGTGGCTCCCGGGCGCTGTTAGAGATCAATGACCGGTGTTGTGACATGGTGCATTGGCTGAGATCTTCAGCCAACGCACCTGCGAGAGGGGTGTTAGTTGCACGAGCAGTCTCATGTAGCTGCGTTGGCTTCATTTCTCCTTGCAGGATGTTTTGCTGTCCTCCTGGCGATCTGGGGTATTGCCATAATGGTTGCACCGAACTTCATGTCAGGGCTGATATCGGCCTTGCGTATACGTCAACCAAGGAAGGCGGGCCTAGCGTTCGTTATCCTAGCGGTTTCCCTAGCTGTACAGGCTGTAACACTCTTTGCTGTCAGTGATCCCTTGGTAAGGGCGGTGATCTGGTGGCTTACGGCCATTCCTACCTTTATCGCAGTCGCTGTTCTCGGCGCCCAGGCAAGGCGCGTGAGATAGAAAGACCTGCCGAGACCGCAGGACACGGGGCGGGACCGGGTACGCGACAACCGACTCGCGACAAGCATCGGCGAGTTCCACGAACTACTTGGCCTCGATATCAGCCTCCGCTTTGGAACCGCGCGCGATAGTGAGCCCTCGTCGTGGCCACGAGCGCGCTTGGTCATCTCCGGCACCCCAGCCTCCGGCCAGGGGATCGCGCGTCCAGGTCCGGTGCCAAACCGCAACGCTGGCACACTCGAGAGGTGAGTACATGGGCGCTGTTGCCGGAACATGTAGGGCAGGGCGAGTGGCGGGCAGTCCAAGGCCAGCTGCAGAGGGACATGCGGCAGATCTTCGCCGAGGCTGGCCTCCGGTTCAGGCAACACGGCGGAAGGATCTCGGTCCGCTCAGATCCCAGCCCTGACCTCGTGTACGCCCTTCCTCTTCAATCTGCGGAGGGGCACCTACGAGCAGACGCCGGCGAGACCCTGGGCCGAAACACGTTCGGCCGCGGGTATGAGCACCGGGTCCGCGAACACCTGAACCGCCCCGGCGTGAACCCAGACGACTTCGATCATTGGACCCACGTCCGGCTCCGGCTACTCAGCGACACCGATGTCCTGGGCTCGGTCAAGGAGCTGACGGAGGCTTACTCGCAATGCACCGCCTTCCGTCTCGGCGCGCACCCCACGCTGATGCGCCGCCAGTTTCTGTGGCGTGTCATCGACCACCTGGTCAACCGCGTTCCGGCCGACCAAATGCCGCTCGGTACTCAGCGGCCAGAAGGCATGCTGATGACCGGGATCCTCGAGGCGCTCCCCGGAGCGATGATGTGCGTTCCCCTGACAGCCCGCTTTCAACCGATGGCGGCAGTGCTCATGACCAATCTCGGTGCCGAGATCGCCCTGCTCGCCCCCGGCAGCGGGTTCGTCCGTACGCCTCATATGGACCGCTGGCCGGTCGGCGCCGAGCGACCACAGCTCTCAGGTCCCGGAACCGGCGTCTACGACGTTGGGATTCGTCGGCTGCCCGACGGCCATGCCGAAGCCCTGCTCCGTCAATCGGCGACCGGCTTGAACCGGCTGCTCAGCTTACTTACCGACCCCGCACGCTTCACGAACACAGACGGCATCCTCGATCTCGATGAGCAGATGATCGCATGGACGAACGTGCGCTTCGGGCTGTCGGCCGTGGTGGAGCTGGCTGCCGATTGGGGAGCCAGCGATAAGATCTGGTCGGCGTTCCGGGCGCTCGGAACCCTGCAAGGGCTTTGGGAAGGCGCAACCCAGAGCAGCGTGCCGCTGTGGGAGCTCCTCAGTCCCGACCGGCTTCGCTCTCACGCTCTCCCGGCTCTTCCCAACCCCACTCACCGAGCCTTCTACGCCGCCTTGATCAACAACTACGAGAAGGAACTCCGGGAAGGGTTCCCCGGCCTGCCGCTGGAGAGAGCCGTCAAGGAGGTCCAGGAACTACGCCATCTGGTCCACGGAACAGGCGGCCAAGGTCATCGCCCCCGAGACGCGCGGATCACGACGCTTCGACACCTGGCGACGAACAACCCCAACATCCAACTGGTCGCCGACATGGCAGTGCTGTGGTGGACCGCCCTTCTATTCGATCCCGATCGCCTCTGCAGGCCCGGCCGAGCACCGTGGCGGCCATGAATCTCTTAGGCCTCGACGTTTGCGCTCACTGGCGGCCCGACGGGCGGATCGGCCGGAGACCTGGCCTTGAAGTTGCCGGCTGTACTAACCGTTGGGCAGTCAAGGTGACGCTGCGTAGCATTGGTTCGTGGCCCTTGTGGACTGGTGCCGTCACTGCGGCGTAGAGACCCGAATGACTGAAGAGCACCTACCACCGAAGTCAGCCGACAATGCCGCACCGATCACGATCTACAACGAGGTGAACGGTGAGCTGAAGATCTTACGGAGCTACGAACAGGGACACACAGTCCCGTCGCTGTGCAGCGACTGCAACGGCGGTGCGAGCAAGCGGGGCCTCCCGCAGGCC
This sequence comes from Plantactinospora sp. A48, assembly GCF_055793945.1. Lineage (NCBI taxonomy): Bacteria > Bacillati > Actinomycetota > Actinomycetes > Micromonosporales > Micromonosporaceae > Plantactinospora > Plantactinospora sp. A48. The sequence continues at coordinate 22,141 of NZ_JBTIXF010000070.1, forward strand.
TACGCAACATGGCGGAAAGACATTGTGGGGCAGCTCGGCCAATGGGCCGCGAGCATGGAAAGGGCGTTCGGCTGGGACCGCAATGACCTCTGGCTGCTTGCGAAATCGGAGACCGAGGCCTTCTGGCTACCGATGGAACACGGTAGGGGCATCAATCCTCGAGGTGGAGTCAGTATGCACCCCGGCCGGATCGTGCGGCAGATCATCGGCATGACCCTCGCCGTGCAACGGACCCGTCGACTTCGAGACGAGCATCCCGAACTGGTCGCTGCCTACGAGTCCAGCGGGCCTACTTCGCTCTCCGGTCATAGCATCCATGTCGCGCTCGCGGGCACAGGGACGTTGGCCTACTTCACCGATGCAGTGATGTCGGTGACCGTCGACAGGTCGGGCCAGCGGGAACCGAGAACGAAGCCGTTCTGGGCGATCGTTTTCCAACCGTTCGTGATCATGCTGTGCGAGGGGACAACTGCTCCCGTTGAGGCCGCTCGCATCGACACCTGGCTTTCCTACACGGACAAGGCGATCTTCACCAAGGCCGACCGCAAGACCCAGTATCCGATCGCCCATCGGGGCAATCTGTTGGTCAGCTTCCTGCATTCAGGCATAGGTAGGGCTCCGCTGGGGTGAAGAGCGAGTGCCCGATTGGGGTAGGCCCCACTGACCGAGGACGGATTACGGGTTTCCGTCGATAACAGATAGCCTGTACCGTTCGGAAACTCGGCCGTAGGCGCTGACGTGCGATTTTGTCCGCTGTGGGATCGACGACTTCCGGCATGCTGCCGGTCATGATCCTGTCGTTCGGCTATCTGATTCTTCGTCAGACACTGCAGTTGATAATCCTGTTGGCTCGTGGTGGGCACGCCAACGCGGTCGAGGTGCTCGTGCTGCGGCACCAGGTCGCGGTGCTACGTCGGCGGGTGCGCCGGCTGGATCTGGAACCGGCCGACCGGGCGGTGCTGGCCGGGTTGTCGAGGCTGTTGCCGCGGACGCGGTGGTCGGCGTTCTTCGTCACCCCGGCCACGTTGTTGCGCTGGCATCGCAACCTGATCGCGCGGCGGTGGACCTACCCGAGGCGGCGGCCGGGTCGCCCACCGGTCACGGCCGAGGTGCGCCAGTTGGTGCTGCGCATGGCCCGGGACAACCCGACCTGGGGGTGTCGGCGCATCCAGGGCGAGTTGGCTGGCCTGGGCTTCCGGGTCGCGGCCAGCACGGTCTGGGCGATCCTGACCAAGGCCGGTGTAGGTCCGGCACCGCGACGGGCGGGACCGACCTGGACCGAGTTCCTCACCGCGCAGGCCGAAGGCATCCTGTCCTGCGACTTCCTGCACGTCGACACCATCGGGCTGACCCGCATCTACGTCCTGTTCCTCATGGAGGTCGCCACCCGGCGGGTACACCTGCTGGGCGCCACCACGAATCCGACCGGTGAGTGGGTGGCGCAGCAGGCCCGCAACCTGATGCTGGACCTGGGGGAGCGGGCCGACCGGTTCCGGTTCCTGATCCGGGACCGGGACGCCAGGTACACCGCAATGTTCGACACCGTGTTCCACACGGAGGGCATTGAGGTGCTCCGGACGCCGCCACAGGCGCCCCGTGCGAACGCGTTCGCGGAGCGCTGGGTACGCACTGTACGGCGGGAATGCCTGGACCGGATTCTGATCTACAACAGCCGACACCTGCTCGCCGTGCTCGGCGCCTACCTAGCGCACTACAACCAACATCGCCCGCATCAGGGCCGTGGACAACGCCCACCTGACCGAGACACGCCCCCAGCGCCGGTGACCGACCTGCGTGCCATCCGAGTACGACGCAGGAAGGTCGTCCACGGGCTGATCAACGAGTATGAGCAGGCCGCGTAGCCGGAACCGAGTTCTCGAACAGCACAGGGTCGGGTCGTGCTTCGACAACGCCGTCGCCGAGGCCACCTTCTCCACCATCAAGGTCGAGTACGTCCACCGCCGCCACTTCCGCACCCGCACCGAAGCCCGCCTGAGGATCGCCACCTGGATCACCGACTTCTACAACCAGCGTCGCCGGCACTCTGTCTGCGACTGGCGATCCCCCATCGACTACGAACGATCAGAGGCCCGCGCCCTGGAGGCCCAGGCCGCATAACGACACCCTCCACGATCACAGGGGATTGACACGCCAAGTACACCACCACCTTCGATGATGTCTTCACCGCCGAGGGCGTCACCGTGGTCAAGACCCCACCCCGGACTCCCCAGGCGAACTGCTTCATCGAACGCTGGGGACGCAGCCTCCGCGACGAGTGCACCGACCGCATGTTGATCTACAACGAGCGCCACGCGCAGGCCGTGGTCGGCGAGTACGTCGACCACTTCAACAACCACCGACCACGCCAAGGGCGCCAGCAACGCCCACCCAACCATGACCCGTCCGTCGTCATCCCCATCGACAAGCCCATACACCGCCGAAGACGCCTCAGCGGGGTGATCAACGAGTACCACCGAGCAGCCTGAACTGATCATCAAAACACCAGTTCACCGCCGTTGAACCAGTTTTGGCACGGCACAGGAAGTAAACGCCTACTCGGTGCCGCCTGTGGACCGGTTTCGGTCGAGACGACGCCGCTGGAGCGTTAAGCGAGCATCAGCGAGGGACGCTAGCAGGGAATCCGTGAGACCGTCCGTCGACTTGACCAACCGGCGATCGGTCTCATCAATCAGGGCTTCGTCCTTCTCGGGGTCCGAAGACCTTGAAATAGCGTCGAGCTTTGTAAGGTCTTCCGCGATTTCCTTGCTCACGAATACACGCAGCCGAGCCACCTCACTCGGAACAAGCTCAAGAACGCCACCACCGAAGCTTCGTCCCTCAATCTCGGCACTGAGCAGAGTCAAGGAGTTATGGAAAGAAGCGGTAAGTGCCTCGCCGCAGCCAGCAAACGGCGGAGCAAGTTTTCCCTGGTAGATCGTGTCCGTGGTGATAGCGCCAACAGCGTTCAGGACTACCCGGGGATAGAAATGCGACCGCTTCGAGAGCAGCAACTCAGCTGGCTTGACGACAGGAACCCGGTACCAGGGCGTCCGGATACGGCACTTGTATCGCTCGTGCAGCAGGTCTGATTCCCCTGACTCGATGTACCTCCGCGCCTCTGAGAAACCCAGAGGGTCAGGAAGCGTGCTAGAGAAGTCAACCAAGGAAGCTTTCGCGCCCGAGTCTACCGCAACCTGATAGTCATTCTCGGTGAAGACTAGACCGGGAGCGTTTCTAATTCTAGGAAGGAGGGGCCTCGTCCAGCGCGCCAAGCCGAACTCCTTGGCAGTCGCTTCGTCGACTGAAAAGAATTCGTTTGCACCGGTAACGGTGGCGACGCTGAACTTGGCGACCTGTCCAAGGTTAAGGCAACCCGGGATGGTGGAGGCCTCTTCCAAGGCTGCAATATGGCCTGGGGTTAGAAGTAACCTCGTCCAGGTGTGTTCACCTGTGGCCTCAGTGTGACTCCAAGACCTGGTGGAGTCCTGGTGGTCGGTGACGGTAATGGACTTCTGGCGTCCCGATTCGGAGCTTCGAATCCCACTCAGCACGACCACTTCTTGCAAGACGCCCGGAAAGGCTGCGGGCGGGAAGAGGTCGATCCGCAACTGAGTAGTGTTTTCCAGCATCCAGCGCCGAGCGACCGAGGCAGAAATCCCAGTTAGGAACTCTGCTGGCACAATGAAGGCAAAGGCGCCACCCTCTCGAAGGCAGCTCAATGCTTTAAGTAGGATTGGTATCCAAAGGTTAGACACGCCTTTCAGGGTGATGCCCAGCTCTTTGGCAATCAGCTCGGCGTTTCCTCTTTCTGTCGGGTCAACGAACTGGAAGCGAACAAAGGGCGGGTTGCCTACGGTGGCGTCATAGGCTGGAGCCATTGCTACCGCATCGCTCAAGAAACTCGTGTGATAGACGTCGACGGCAAAGGGTGCAACCTCGGCAGCTGACCGGCATCGCGTTGCCTCTGACCCCAAGATCTCAACAGCGGACATTTCCTCAACGCTGGAGCGGAGCGGGTGCGAGGAGAGGCCGCGGATAAAGGCGCCGTCGCCGGCGCTGGGCTCAAGCACCCGGCAACCGGTGGCACCGTTCAAGAGCTGCGTGACGCGGTCAAGACACACTGTGACTAGGTCCTCGGAAGAGTAGAACCCTCCGCGCAGCTTCTCCGGGGTCACTTCGCTTGCTAGCTTCACTCGTGCTCCCCTAGGCGGTGCAGTAGACGTGCTGGTCGCCAGTCTAGGGGGCGACGTGGGCGTCCTGTCGACCACACGCCCACCCGGCTGGGGACCTTGCGCCTGACGCTCCCGATAGGACAGGCTAGCCAGCCATGCGAGTACGTGCCGTGGGGCAGCCATTCAGGGAGGCGCTCAGTCTCCACGACTTTTTTCAGGAAGTCTGCGGGCAAGAAGACGCCACGCAGCTTCGTATCGCTGTAGCTTGGGCCAAGCGCAGTGGCCTGGTAAGAGTGGAAAGCGCCGTTAGAGCTTTCAAAGCGAATGGCGGAACCGTCAGAGCCGTTGTCGGCATTAGCGAAGGCGGCGCTACTCGACAGGGTCTTGAACTTATTCGTGAATTTTCCGACGAGGCGTTCATTTTTCATGACCCAAGGCGGACCTTTCATCCCAAGTTATATGTGATGGACGGCGAGGCTCGCGCTGAGGTGTTCGTTGGATCGAACAACCTGACTGCAGGCGGGACCTACTGGAATTACGAACTCGGCGTGTGGTTATCACTAAGCCTAGAGAGCCAAGAAGATCGCGCACTCTACGAGGAAATCGATACTTGGTTCGAGTCGCTGGTTGCAGATAAAGATGCTTGCGCGCTTCTGGACGAACAGCTGCTAAGCGCCATCCTCCTCTCAGAGGCATACGAGATTGGCGACGAGGACGAGTCGGCCAGGGGAAGCTCAGCAGGTAAGGCCGGGAGGGAGCCCTCCGGCGCTGCAGAGGGCTCTGAAAAATCGCTCTTTCGCGGGTCACAAAGGGCGAAGCGACCCGACCCTATGGCTAGAGGGGCGGTGACGGGTGGCTCCGTGTCTGCTATCGGAGGCAGCCCACCTCTTGGGCTGGGCTCGGAGGGCGTCGCTGTGCGGCGGTGGTATAAGAAGCTGAGCTCTTCGGATGCCCAGCAGCTGAGGACTAGCAATACCAACCCCACTAACCACCTTAAGCTCGGGAAAGCGCGCCACCCAATCGACCAAAAAACGTACTTTAGGCACGCGTACTTCGCCGACCGGCACTGGATATCCAGCATGAGGGCGCGCGGGACTATGGAAGAGACCATTATCCCGTTCGAGTTCTTCGTCGATGGGCGCTTTGATAGTACCCAAGAAATGAAGGTCGATTATGCCGAATTTCGCATAGCCAATCAGAATAACACTCCGACCTGGCTGCACTGGAATACGTACATGGGGCAGTACCTGCGGGAGCATAACCACACTGGCGATTTCATCACCCTGGAGGTAACGGACGAGGGCGTGCATCGGCTCATCCTCGCTTCCCAGCCGGCCGGACCGTTCATGGACGCCGCGTAGCGGTGAGTCGGCCCAGTGGGAGCGGCGAGCGACCGCGACCCAGGCATGGGGCCGGTCCGAGCGGCCGAGCAGTGAGGTGGCTCCGGCTTGTCCCGCCCCGTATGGCGCCAGGCAGTACAGCAGCGAAGTACAGCAACCGAGTAAGCCGCAGGAGCCACCACGCGACGGCCAGCTACGGATCAGAAGGTTAGGGGTTCGAGTCCCTTCGGGCGCACAAGATCAAATGACGTCTGGCCTGCGGAAACGCGGTCGGGCGTTTTTTGTTGGCCGTCCCGCCTGGAGAGTGGGTGTCGCGTGGGTGTCATCTCGGTGTCGTCACTCTCTGTGACTGGTCTTGTGGTGTGGCCGGGTTGACCTGGTGTTTCGTGGTGGGGTTAGCGCTTCTTGGTGGTCGCGCGCTTGTTTTTTGGGCGGGTGTTGGGGCGGTTGCTCTGCCCCTCTTCCTGATCTTTTCGCGGGTGCCGCGGGCTGCGGTCAGCACCAGTCGGGCGGTGGCTTCGGCGCACTTGCGCTGGGCGTGGGGCAGGACGCTGGTGTAGGTGTCGGCGGTGGTGACGATGCTGGCGTGACCGAGTTGGTCCTGCACGGTTTTGAGGTCGGCGCCGGCTTGGTGAGCCAGGGACGCGGCGCCGTGGCGAAGGTCGTGCAGCCGGATCGGTGGAATGTCCGTTCGTGTGACGAGTCGGGTGAAGTGCCGGGTGGCGTACTGGGGGTGTAGTGGCCTGCCGTCGGGGCGGGTGAAGACGTAGCCGCTGTCGTAGCGGGCTTTGCCGGCGATCTCGCGAGCGGCCTGTTGTTGACGTTGCCGGCGTAGGTGCTCGCGGAGCACGGCCACGGTGTGTTTGTCGAGCGCGACGGCGCGGGTGCTGGCCGCTGTCTTCGGTTCTCCTTCGATGACCTGGTAACCGACGGTGGTGCGGCTGCGGAGGATGAACAGCACGCCGCGGTCGAGGTCGATGTCGGTCCAGCGCAGGCCGCATGCCTCGCCTCGCCGCAAACCGCGCAGCGCGATCAGCCACCACAGGGCGAAGAGCCGGTCGGTGGTGACCGTGTCGAGGAACGCGGCGAGCTGGGGCGCGGTCCAGACAGCCACCGACGGCCGTCGACCGGTTGCTCTCCACTCCGCGACGCTTTCCGGTGTCCAGACCTGGGCGTGTGGTTTGCGGTAGGACGGGAGTTCGAGGTGTCGGATCGGGTTGGCGTCGAGGAGGCCCTCCCGGACAGCGAGGTTCAGTGCCGCGCGAAGGGTGGTCCGCAGGTGCTGCAGGCATGAGGGCGACTGTGGCTGGCCGCGCCCGTTGGTGGTCTGTGCGATGTCGTCGAAGCCGTCGCGGATCCGGCGGATGTTGAGGTCGGCCAGGGTGATCCTGCCCATGTGCGGGATGAGGAACTGTTCGACGTCGCGGGTGTACTGCGCTTTGGCGGTGTCCTTGATCTTGGTGCGGGTGGACAGCCAGTACCGCAGCCACCTTTCCAGGGTCCATCCCTGCGCGGTGCGTTCCTCGCCGGTCTGGGTCAACCACTCGTCGCGCGCCTGGCAGGCGGCGGTCTTGGACCGGAAACCGCCTCGGCGGGTCCGTGCCGGCCTGCCGAACGCATCGGTGGCGGAGCAGGCGAAGTGCCAGGTGCCGTGTCCGCGTTCCGGCAGGCGGGGGCAGTGCTGTTCCAGCCGCTTTCTTGTGGCCGTGTGTCGGCAGCCGCACCGCTTGTAGATCGATCCCGAACCAGCCATGACTTCTCCCTGTGCGATAAAGGGAATTTCGTGAGGACTGGCCACATTTTCTGCGTGATGCTGCGAGACCGACGACCGTGAGTCCGTCGCACTGGCTTGTGCCAAGTCCGACGCAGGCGGGCTTGCCAGACGACCGATTACCGGGCTTGGCGCGCCTACCGGTGGTTCTGGCGTGCCGTGTGCCCGGGCGTAATGGTCAGTTCGACATATCGCAAGGCGTCGGATGACGTACGAGGCGTATGCAATGGTGCCGCGTCGGCGGGTGAGCAGGCGTGGGCCGGTGATGACGGAGGCACCGCGCGATGACCGCGCGTCTCACCGAGATTTGCACCCGCGCTGCCGGTGATCTGCCCGCGCGGATTCTGCCCTTTCGTTGCAGCGCTGACGACCGCGACTATCGGCCGGCCAGCGATTGGTTGTTCGTCATCCTCGTCGAGGTCGGCCTGGTGACCGCTGGACCCCTGATCCGTACTGGCGTGGGGCGAGGGATCTTCGGGCTGCTCAACGATCGGTAGAACTCCCTGGCGGTCAGGAGCCGCTCGTGCTCCTTGGGGCGTACATGATGATGGCGACGCCGATCAGGCAGATGCTGGCACCGGTGATGTCCCACCGGTCGGGGCGGAACTTGTCGACGATCATGCCCCAGGCGAGGGATCCGGCGACGAAGACGCCGCCGTAGGCGGCCAGGATGCGGCCGAAGTTCGGGTCGGGCTGGAAGGTGGCGACGAATCCGTATGCGCCGAGGGCGACGACGCCGGCGGCGATCCACCACAGGCCGCGGTGCTCGCGCCAGCCCTGCCAGCCCAGCCACGCCCCGCCGATCTCGAAGAGGGCGGCGACGACGAACAGCAGGATGGAGCGGGTGACGGTCATGCTCGCACCGTAGCGGCCTGCCCGTCGCCGGTGGTCATGCCGGTGACCCGGTCGAGCATCGGCAGCCGTTGCCGCCGGAGCAGCCGCCGTCGTGGGAGCGGCGGCTCGCCCACCACCAGGTGCCCGCGGCGAGGGCGGCGAGGGCGATGGCGATACCGGGCATCCACGCGCTGGCGGCGGCCCATCCGGCGCCGGAGAAGACCCCGGCGGCCAGCAGCAGCGGGATGGCGCAGCACGCCGCGCAGGCCAGCCCGGCCAGGCCCGTAAGGCCGGAGGGCAGCCCTCGGCGAGTGCGGTGATCGATCCGGTCAACGGTCTTCGGCATCGGGGGCTCCGTGGGCGATGGTGGCGAACGGGATGGGGCAGCATGGTTGGCCGGCGCACGTGACGAGGTCGTCGCAGCCGGCGTCGACGGCGGCGCGCAGGGTGCCGGCGATGACCTGTAGGTCGACGATCTTCGCTTCGACCTCGATGAGTTTGGCGTGGGCGCGGGCTCGCAGGCCGGTGTCGGGGTGGCGGCTGTGGCGGTGTCGACCTGTGTCGAGCAGCTCGGCGACCTCGTCGAGGGTGAACCCGAGCCGCTGCGCCGCTTTGATCACCTTCAGCACGGTGATCGCCTCAGGTGGGTAGAGGCGGTGTCCGCCGAGGCTGCGGTGTGGTGCGGCGAGCAGGCCGCGGCGCTCGTAGTAACGCAGCGTCTGAAGGTTCACCCCGGCCTCGGCGGCGACCTGACTGCTGCGCAGCCCGCTCATGTCGTTGTCCCGGCGGCGGCCCGCGCGGCGAGCGCGTCGAGGACGTCGACGTGTGCGGCCGGCACCTGCACATCGAGGCGCAGCGCGTCAGCGTCGCGCGCAACGGTGAAGGAGAAGAACGAGCAGCAGGAACTCTCCCGGCCGGTGAGGTCCCGGACGGTCGCCTCGGCGGCCGTGTCGAGGCGCCACCGCAGCGCCGTCGGCGACAGCCGCTGCTGCTCGTGCAGCGCGGTGGCGAACAGGTCGTCGAACTCGGCCAGCCGCAGCGGCCGCTCCACGGTCGGCAGGGTGCAGACCTCGGGCACCCATGCCTGCTCATCGCTGGTCATGTTCATGACGGTAAGCCCGTACCCAGGTACCGGATGCAAGCCCTCCGCGCCGTGGACTCGTTGACAAACGGCCGAACGTAAGGCGACCGGATGGCGGCTCTGGCGATCTGCACCCTGCGGCAGTTCCGCACTTGCGTGGTGTCCAGCTCAGCCGGTGGGGGACGGCGGTGTGGTGGTGGCGCGCACAAGCATGCCGGTGGCGGCGAGGGCGCAGCAGGCGGCGACGGCGGTGAGCAGGATCGGGTAGCCGGCGGTGGTGTGTAGGAGTGTGGCGGCGGCCAGGGGTGCGGTGGCTCTGGCGATGGTGACGGGGGTGGCGAGTCGACCGGCGATGGTGGCGTAGGCGGTGGTGCCGTACCGGTCGGCGAGGAGGGCGGGGGCGGCGAGGTGGGCGATTCCGAAGCCGATTCCGAAGCCGACCACGGCCACGATCGCGCCGGTGCGGGTGCCGGCGAGCAGGGGCATCGCGAGTACGGCGGCGGCCTGAACGGCGAAGACCGATCGTCATGCCCCGGGACACACCGGAGCGGACATTCGGTGCCGAGCCGATCACCGCCCGACTGCGGCGTTCGGTCGGCCTCCGCTGGTCGATCGTCTTCTTGTTCCGTCCACGACCGCGCCCCCACGCCAGAGGTACCTGGCGTGGCACCACGAGAATGTCTACCGGGGCAACGTCAAGGGGTGCTCCTCATAGAGCGCGCGGTCACCGAGTCGGGCGGCGTCGGCCGACCCGCGCCGACTGGCCGTCTGACTCGGGGGCGGGGACTGGGAAGAAGACGACCGGTATATTCGAGGGTGATGGCGTCAGCGGGACGCTCGAAAGCGGGTATGACGGACCTTCGGCAAGCCTGCCACGTGGTACGCCCGGAATGGATAACGTTCTAAAGTCTCACGTCGAGGCGCATGCCGCTGCTCTCATGCGGCAAAATGGCTTGAGGAACGGGACTTTGTACATAAACCGAATTCCCTGTGAGGGTGGTTGTGATACTATGCTGCCCCGTATGTTGCCTGAGGGTGCCACGCTTCGAGTGTATGGCCCCAATGGTTATGACGAAACCTTTACTGGCCTCCCTAACTAGAAAGGATCTACTCTTGCTGGCCAGCGTGAAGTGGGAAAACGGTCACACGGAGCGTTCTGTTGCTTCGGAGGCCGAGCTGACTGATCTCCTGCTAGAACTTAACGAATTGGCGGCGAGGCGTCCTTTCATAGCTGACGTCGTCATTCCTAGTGGTGATCGCCTGAGTATTGCACTCGGCCGAGACATCTCTGTGCTGAGTTTCCGCCAAGCCTCGCCCGATCCGCCATACTTTGCTAGCGAAGGATTGTCCCCGGATTCAGTTGGTGGTTTTGTAAATTTCGACTACTTTGGCAGTTATTCGGAATTCCCGCTCTGGCAGGCGATATCAAATGCTGAAGCAATGGTGGCTGTAAGACAATTCGCCACTCACCAAAAGCTTCCAGGAAATGTAAAGTGGACCGAAGTATAGGTGGAATCTACTAATCCTAGTGCCCCGTCATGCAGCCTTGAACGGGTAATCCGGGTGGCGGATCTTGGAGTCGGTAGCGAATCCGGTTTTCGGTCGGGCTCGTTGGTTGCGCCAGCGGATGTAGTCGCCGATGGCCGCGTCTTGTTCGGCGTGGCTGCGGTGGTCGGTGCCGTTGAGGGCGAAGTAGCGGACCGCGGCGAACTCGGCTTCGATCCAGTTCAGCCAGGACGCGTAGGTCGGCAGGAACAGCAGGTCGACCTGGTTGGCGGTGCACCAGGCGCGGACCTCGGGGTGCTTGTGCGGGGAGAAGTTGTCGCAGATCAGATACAGCCTCTGGTCGGGCCAGCGGCGGCGTAGGGTCTTGAGGAAGCTCAGGAACTCCCGCCACCGCTTTCGGTCCCGGATGCGGTAGTGCAGGCGCCCGGTGGTCAGATCCAGGGCAGCGATCATGTGTCGGACGCCTTGGTCACGGGTGTAGGTCG